>JAFGMS010000155.1 GCA_016927375.1 Anaerolineae bacterium | reverse complement strand
GGAAATTTCCGTTTTTTGCCGGTTGAAGACGCAGGAATTTACCTAGATTTACCATAAGTCTTGCTTTCAAGTGATAGCATACAAAGTGTCACGGTGATGGGGTGTGGCAAGGGAGCAACAAGGACATATGCAGACAAATGGGCAAGAGGTGAATGGCGAGTGGGGGGTTCGTGTTCACCAGTTATATGCCCAGCCTATAGACTGATCATCTACACTTCACCATGTCCCATTCCCGCCAGTTTATATAATCAGGCTTTCCGGTAAAGCCTCCCATAGATTTCTGCACATCGCTAATGCATGGCATCACGATCAACACACCAGGAGGTTAGATCCAAAGCCCATGACAAACGAAAGCTATCATCATTCGCGTAATTACACGCTCGGATTAACGACATCTGACCCTAATAGGCCTCAGAATTCTCAAGCAGCTCGTAATGGATGGTTACACTCCCTGACCGGCCAACTGAGTCCGGAGGTCTATAGCACTGCCTGGGTAGCTCTCGTGCCCAGGGTTGACCATCCGGATGTACCAGCGTGGCCTGAAGCACTGGATTACTTACGAAAGAACCAACTGCCAGATGGCGGCTGGGGCGAGCCTCACGTTCTGTATGCTCACGAACGCACACTCTCAACACTTGCCGCCATTTATGCTTTGCACACTTGGCAGATCGATGAGCAAGATAGCATTCGTGTCCATCAGGGGGTTGATGCACTACACCACTATGCCGATCTGCTATCTCAGGAACCGGATGAGCCTGTTGGCTATGAGCTGGTACTTCCCTCGCTGTGGCGTCAATTTGACCCGGAGATGCAGGCAATCTTTCCCCTCGAAAAGTGGGCAGGCACTGACCGGTTGTACGACAAGAAGGTGTCGCTCACCACGAGCAAACTGCTTCCCGATCCGGCGAAGCCGCGTGCATGGTGGTTCAGCATGGAGGCGCTTTCACAAACGGAACTCGCCGTGCTGGATGATAGGATCCTGGCTGCCAACGGATCGATTGTGACTGCCACTGCTCCGACGGCCGCATACTTGCGAGCAAAACGTATCTCTGGGAGTGACTCGCCCCGAGCCGAGGCTTTTCTCAATGATCTGGTAGAGAGAGGATCTGGGGGAGTGCCATTCTGCGATCCGGCTGAAATCTTTGAGCGTGTATGGGTCCTTGATAATCTGCGACGAGTTAATGAGAGTCCGAATCGTCTATCAATTACCCATGTACTTGACAGTATTTATCGCGCATGGTACACAAACAAACCAGGCGTGTCTTCCAGCAATCTTTTTCCTGTAAACGATGGTGATGATATTGCGGTTGGTCTTACACTGCTCCAATGGGGGGGGTACCTGGTAGACGATCAACCGCTACTCAATCTCTGGGATTCGGATCACTTCCGTTCATATCCCGACGAGCGCAGTGCGTCGGTATCAACGAATCTTCATGCGTTGATAGCACTCCGGCATCAACCAGGTTTCCCGCATTGTGACAAAGCAGAACTCGTAACACATTGGCTCGTCGAGCACATGCAAAAGGATATCCCCTTTGCTGATAAGTGGAATATCTCACCATTCTACAGCGCCAGCCACGCTATCGAGGCACTCTCAGGGCTGGATAATGCTGCTGCCCGACGCTGTGTTTCATTCCTGGCTCAACATCAACAAGATGATGGGGGCTGGGGATGGTATGGTGCTGCGACTTTGGAGGAAACGGCATTCTGTGTAATGGGGTTGGCACATGCATTTTCCCATGGCTTACTTAACGATTCAAGGGTGTTGTCTCGCGCCGCACAGTTCATGACTAGGGCCACTACTGACAAGATATATCCATACCTGTGGATTGGAAAAACACTGTTTCAGTCCGGAAGTATCGTCCGGTCCTCCATCTACGCCGCTCACAAGATACTGGCACGTCTATCCTATGAAACTGGGATTCGCTATCAGGTGCCCACATATATGTCCTCTTTTGAGGACTACATCTCTTCGTATCCCTTCCAATTGGAATTTGAGGTGGCATAAAGAGCTTGACGGGGGAACCTTTTTCTCTGCCCGCATCTCACCTCATAGACCGACAAAAATCAATCACTTGTTTATATTGTCGTCCTGTGGAAGCGAAAATGGCTCCGGATACCAATATGGCCCGACGCGGATACCAACACCAATCGTGGGGCCATATTTCCAGAAAGCCGGCAGCTTCAAGGCTGATTTCTCGCGACCTGTTTTGTCTGTTCGATAGGTGGATCGCTCGTAAGCATAGTCGTATAAAATGCGGCGCCATACTTCATCTTCTAATAGATAGCTTGGTTGCTGAGTCCAGTAAGTATGAACAAGATTCCAGAGGAAAGGGGGGAGAACGTCAGGGCTGACAGTCGGCTTACCAAAAGAGATGAGCAAGTCCGTAGGCGGTATATCTGCTCCATATAGCGCCTGAATTGTGTGGGATCTTGTTGGCTTCTCTACCGCAGCCAGCCTTTCAGCTATCCACGACCAGTAATCATCATAATCCGGCACGACAAAGTACCATAGGTGAATGTCGGCTTCTAATGTCACTTGATCGAGAGTCTCTGCAAGCGCTTGAAGCCGCTGAATTCGAGGGTCTTTGGCAGTGTTCGAGACGGCAACTATCATGTGGGCTTTCCAGTGTGCCTTGCGATAGTGCTCAAGTGTCTCTGAGCCGGCCAATCCTTCCTCTGCCCAAGAGACGAAGTTGTCGCCAAAATAGCCTTTTTCCTTAAACATCCGAGGGTGAGTCATGGGAGCAATAATGTGCCTGACACCGTAGGCGTAGAACATCTGGTACGTTTCCAGCATCCGTTGACGTGCCCACATGGGATAGTCATCGGGGGATACGCCGGATAGCGCGGCTGAGCGACGCGTACCTCCTGCCGCAAAAATGAGGCTGGGAGGCACAATAGGACGCACTTTTTCAATTGGAAATGCCAGGAATTCATCCAGCTTAGGTATATCCATGCGTAGCTCCTGAGTTTGGTGTTTTTTCAAGTATAGTGTGTTTCGCATCCATGACCAGCATGAGAGCCGTAATTACTTTCCTTGTTGGGGACTTTTGACTATTCTTGTGTTATCTCAGTTCTACTCCCTCTTCAAAGGATCTGGATAAGGCAGGAGATGGTGAGCAGGTATATGGACGGGGAAAGAATATCAATCGATAGGTGGAATGGATCACAAGATATTGCTGATGCCGGATTATTTGTACAGATCAAGAGGAAAGAACAGGCCAGTATTCAGTACGCTGGCGATCATGCCCGGTTCCGTATCGCCCCTGCTCCATCATCGAGCGAGTATGTGGCAAGCCGGATCAGCGAGATTGATTTGCATCTCGATGTAGAGCAGCGTGTGAAGCGCTGGAAACCGACCACGGACAAGAGTGTAGAAGCCAAGTTCAGAGTTCGTTTCTTGCACGAGCATACAGCTCTTACCTATAACCTTATGCTGTGGAATGCGCCCTTCAAAAAAGAAATGATGATACCGGCTATGTGTATTGGTGTCACGTGCAGTGCTGTGTCAGACTTCAAATACGCGGCGGTGATAGCTCAGAATCTGATCGCGAATCCGCAGAGCAACAGCTTCAAAGGTGATGTCTTACAGTTCGCTGAATTTGATAAAGTGGCTGGATGGTTGTGTATGACGGAGTGGCACTGGATACATGTTACGTTTGCCCAGGACCAGGCTCGGGTCGAGATACAACAAGGAGCCCGGCAGGCAATTGTCGTCGAAGAAGGGCTGCTGCCGCCTGTAGAGGCGCTTGGATTTGTTTTCTCGGTGGACAATGAGGTCTTTCCGGGCAGATACATACCGGTTTCAGCGGAGCACGAAGAAGGATTTGATATGGCCTATTTTGAGGTAGGCTATCATAGGCGACAAAACTATTCTATTGAACCTTCATGTGAGAAATCTGCTTGATGTTCACAATCATTCTACTGAGGCCAATATTGGCAGTGTTGACATGGTGGGTCCATCGACGTCACACGCATCCGTATGACGACGAGCATGCTTCCATATATGGAAAGAAACACTCCCCAGGCTCACAGTATTCGGTCATGGAACGCAAGATATTCGATGTTCTCGAACACCATACTATAATCGAGGGTGGCGTTGTACTTGATGCAGGTGGCGGCACAGGCAACTTCGCAGAACGACTGTTGGAAGAGGGCGCAGAGAAAGTCTACCTTTACGACCATTCAGCGGAAATGCTCTCAATAGCTACCACCAGGTTGGCAAAGTTTGGCAATTGTGCGGTTGTCTGGCAGGCAGGCCTGGAAGACGAAATTCGTTTGGAAGACGGGACGGTGGACTGTATCTTGTGCATTCAGGCACTGCACTATATCGAAGACTGGAACGTTACAGCTGCGGAGTTCTTTCGTGTACTGAAGGATGGTGGTTGCGTGGTCGTTGTAACCACGCATCCTGCAGCTGATAGTGTATTTCGAGGCATTGGTCCTTATTTCGAACACGAAAAGCGCAAGGCTTTCCTGACCAGCGGCGGCAAGTTGTGGCCTATCATGTTTTGGCATCGTCCCTTGGAAGCAATATTGGTGCCGTTTCTATCTGCCGGTTTCGTGATCGCTGATATTAGAGAACCGTATCTGGACATATCACAATCACACCCTTGGTGGGATATCACCGGGTTGTTATTTAGACATTTTCCACCATACCTGATATTTGCGCTCCGCAAGTAAAGACAACCTGCGATACGCATCCAGTACAGTTGGGAACAAGTTCGCCCCTAGTTTCAGGCGGTCTGCCCAACTGTATAAAGCACTTTGCGCTGTGCCATCTCAGTGTATACGGCTTTCCGCCGCAAAGTACCATCTAAATACCACAACCGCAGACTATTTGAGGGAAAATAAAGTCAATGAAACAGCCAGCAACCACTCAAGAAACGACGCGAATAGAAACCCCCAATTGGAAGCCGGCACATCTGGGACAACCCATTGGATGGAACGGCCGCGTATATGGCGCAGATGAGGAAATTCGAGGACATGAACACGCAACCCAAACTCCACAAAAAGGAGAAGCAGGAGAAAAAGAGTATCACGAATGGCATTATGCCCACCTTGCAACCGACGAAGGAGATCTTATCGTCGTTGGTTTCTTCACAAAGCAACTCTTTTGGGCGGCACTAGGCCCTACGCCTATTTCGCCGGGTATTCTTGTCGATTGCGTCATGCACGATGGAACCGAGATCGATACCTTAAAATACTATAAGCACTACCAGGCAAGCCACGAAAAGCTCGATATAGAAATCGGCGACAGTTGGTTCAAAGCAGAAGATGACCATGCCAACAGAATCCATTTGCACGTTGAATCCGGCGACTTTGATCTCGATGTCGATATGGAGAGGACAGCTCCTGCATTTCGTTCAAAAACAGGTAAGACCATTTTTGGTGACGGAACCAAATGGGAGGCATGGGACATTGTGCAGCCGGCGGCAACCATGGAGGGTTACATTGCTATCAAAGGCAAACAATGTCACATCAAAGGCACAGCATACGTGGATCACGCCTACGGAAACGAATTGTTCGGAGTACATCACTGGTATTGGATAACGTTAGATATAGGTCCATATTCGTTTGTAATGGCAGCCAATTACACGGCAGACAAGCATGTACTAAGACAAAAACGAGACCATTTGGTTACCTTTATGATGGCAAAGGACGGAAGAATTATTGGAAGGGGTCCTGAAAAGACACAATTTATTCCTGGCACCAAGGAATATGTTCCGGAAATACGCCGGCATGTAGCGAAAGAGATGAAATACCGATACACAGATGGCGGCAGAGAGTATGTTCTGATACTAAAACAAAAAGAGATCCTTCGTATCAAGCCATTGCTTGCTATGATGGTGAAAAATCGGATTATCGGTAAATTTGCCAAAAGATTTGTTGTCGGAGGACCTTACCTCCGTGCCACCTATAATGCATGGCTAGAAATATGGGAAGATGGGCAATTAGTAGACACATACGGGCCAGCGGATTGTAAGGGGCAGGTTGTTGGAGAAATATTTTATCCCGGCAAAGACGATCCCACTGCTTACCAATAACTCGATACTATAGGAATTTCCTTTTTTGTGCGCACGAGCAAACATTATGCGTAAGTTTTGTGCAAATACTACGGCAGATGCCAAAAACAGCGAAATAACGACTTTTTTGATGCCCCGGGTGATTGGGGCAGCACGCGAGAATCGCGTGATCGGCATTTCAATCGTTGGGTGGCGGGTATTTTGCAGAGCAAGATCTCGTCTTT
>JAFGMS010000154.1 GCA_016927375.1 Anaerolineae bacterium | reverse complement strand
TTTTTGTCTCTATAGGAGGGTAAAACTGAATGTCTCAGCTACAGTATCCGTTACAGATGTCCTTCAAGATTATGGCCTTAGCCCCTCAGATTTTCATTCGCGATGGTGGCGGTAGAGATATCTTCTACGTTCACCAGAAACTCTTCAAGCTCAAAGAAGACATTGGTGTTTTCCGCAATTCCTCCAAGACCAACC
Source organism: Anaerolineae bacterium (assembly GCA_016927375.1). GTDB lineage: Bacteria > Chloroflexota > Anaerolineae > Aggregatilineales > UBA3940 > JAFGMS01. The sequence goes on along the minus strand of JAFGMS010000154.1, from coordinate 25,214 downwards.
AGATATTCAGCATCAAAGCCGACCGCATCATCGATTTCTCCGCCCGCTACAACTTCACCGATAGCAACGGCATATCATTAGGGGCAATCAAACGCGAAGGGATGCGCTCGATCTGGAAAGCCAGCTACGGCATCTTTGGTGATGGCGAGCAGATCACCCACTATATCAAAGAAGATAACGCCATGGTCAAAGTCATCGATGCCATCTTTGGTGAGATCCCCATCCTGGGCATTTTCGCTGGCTATTTCTTCAACCCCAGCTACACGCTTTACCAGAGTGGAACCGAAACACCCGTCATGCAGATCATCAAGCAGCCATCGTTCTTCGAAGGTAAATTCGAGATCGCCAGACTGGCCGAGCCTGCCAATGATACCGAAGAAGCCCGTCTGCTTCTCAGCATCATGATGATGACCCTGCTGGAACGCTCACGCGGGTAATTCTGTTTAGATTTTTGGGAGGGCAGGGAAATGCTCCTGCCCTCCTTTTCGACCCTCGGCCATCTACACATACAGAAAGCACCGATTATGGAATGGCACATCAAACACATCTTCAACTTCACGGAAACCAGGCCATGGGCGAATGGCTACTGCGGCTTTGGTTTCTATGGCAAGCGAGGCACACAATACCTGCTCCGCTATACTGAGCACTGGCTGGGATGCCTTACGGCAAGGATGAATTCAGCTCACCGGCCGGGTTCCGGCGATGGCGGGCTTTCTTCAGACGGTACCCGCGGCCGTTTGCGCGCGAAGATGAGCAGTATGCAAGCAGCCGCCAAATAGCTCAACCACCCTCCCATCAGCTCCGCTCGCATTCCATACTGAAGCCCTACTGCAATAGCAAAGACCGAAGCAAACACCGAGGTTGCTCCGTTCAGCGCCCAGTACCATGGAATCGCAGCTTCCCAGCGGCGGTCGACTGCAATCTTAATCCCCAAGGGAAAGAAGCATCCCATCAATAAGCCCAGCGGGAACAAGCCGCACAGGGAAATCGCAATTTTCGCAGGCTGGCCCAACCCCATGAAGTTGGATTCCAGATAGGGAAGAAACAGGATGTATACCGGCAGCAGGAAAATTAACCCTGCTCCGATCCGGCCGGCCATGCGGGCAGCGCTGGACGGCTCGATTTGCCGCGTGGCAAAGCTTCCCAATCCGCTGGAGAGCAACAGTGAAGAGAGCACCACCGCCAGAGAGTAAGTAGGATGACCAAGGAACAAGACAAACTTCTGCACCAACCCCACCTCAACCATCATAAAGCCAATACCGAGGCAGGCAAAATATGCAAGTAGAAACCGGCTACCTCGCTTGCCTGGTCCGGCTCGTCGACGCGTAAGCCACATCGGAGCGAGGATGAACACGAGGACAAGAAAGGTCACAATGGCCAGCAGCATGCCCAAGGTGGCAATGGGCATCAGCCTCATAGCCTCCTGGCCGGACAGGATCGTGTTAAGGCCAAGCCGGGGGATATCTGAAAGTCTCAGCATCTGGAAGAAAAACGGCCGGTCGTCCGTAGGCGGCGATATGTCAATTGGATAGCTGTCCCAATAGGCCTTGATGTCAGATGTAGTGACCATGTCTCGCACCACTCCGTATCCTCGGCCGAAGGGCGCGTAGAGCACCTTGAAATCCATCGGTGCACTGATTTTCTCAACCTGCTCGACCTCTTCGAGGGTAAAAGGCGTGTACTTCATCAGCAGAGTCACGTATCCCGAATCCTCTGCCTCGTTCAGGTTCCCTACCACGATCAGATGGGCGCTGGGATCGTCGATGCCGGCCAAGCGCCAGGCCTCCAATGCCAGGCCTGTCAGCCGCAGAGTCTCACCGTAGTAGTCGCCAGGAAAAACATATCGGCTGAAGGCAAGGATGCCTTCCGGGGTCAGGCGCTCCCGGTAGGTTTGGAATGCCTCCAGGGTATAGAGGTTGTTTTCAGAAAGGGCAAAAGCGCCAGCGGCCGTCGCCGCCCAGGTATCTACCGCTGAAGCCTGGATGACATCATAGTGCTTCGAAGACTTGGCAAGGAAGTTCCGCCCGTCGTCCACATAGATATGGACACGCGGATCGGCGTAGATGTGGCCGGCGTAATCGGCAAACTGTACACGCACCGCATCTACAATCAACGGGTTGAGCTCTACTCCATCTACCGACTCGGCCCCAAACAGCAAAGCGGAGAGCACGTCTCGGCCACCGCCAGGCCCGATGATTAACACCGAGGAATCGCCTCGCAGGTAATATACCAGGCTGCTCACATCCGATTTCAGGAAATCGACACTGCTCCAATCTCCATCGAAGCGAATGATGGGTGTCTGCGCCATGGCATCGATCGTCAGGCTCATCCAGCCGGGATTTTCGTAGGTCCGCGCGGTGCTCAGCCCCCATCCGAAGGGTGGCCCCTCCCTCTCCTCTGGCGCGACCGTCACCCGTGAGAAGGAATTCCAACGCTCATATTCGTACTGCGGCTCCACTCCCCCCTTCACATAAACCAGTCGGAACATATCAAAGTGACTTTGAAGGCTCAATATCGCCACAGCCAAAGCAAGCCATGCGATAGTGGGATACCGGAACCGCAGCCGGAAGCCGAAGACCGCCGATGCAAGCGCGCCGATCACCGCAACAACCATGACGGTTCCAGGCCCACCGAGAAGATCCAACAGCCAGAGCGCAAGCAGGCAGCCCAGCGCGGCGCCGACAAGATCGAAAAAGTAGACCATGCTTATCTTGGATGCGAATGAAGAGAGAGCAAGTGTAAGACACAAACCACCAAAGAAGAACGGCAGGGCAAGGTCCAGATAAGCAAGCTCCAGCATGGTCAGAAACGTTTCATCGCCAAGAAGCGGCAGCCGAATAAAGATCACAAAGGTCGCCACAACCGAGATGGAGTAGGCCAGAGCAGCAACAGTAAGAAGTGCTTCCATCCGCTGCTTCCGAAAGAAGTTTGGAAAGAGATACACCGCTACACCGGCAGCCGCCGAGCCAAACAGGGCCAGGGAAATGGAAAGCACAGCAAAGTGATAATAGAGAACCACTGAAAAGATGCGGGTCAACGTCACTTCCAGCATCAACAAAGATAGGGCAAGAAAGAATACACCTGCATAGATTCTCACGTCGCTTCGTTTCATTACTGTTTAGCTCCAGAAACTGGTAGGATCACAGTGGCCCACAGCGCGGATTGTTTTTGATATACCATGGTCTTACGGTTTTGGGCTACTGATTATTCGATCCTGGCTTAGTTCGACTTGACAATGATAATAGATGCGAGAAAGATAAAGCAACTGTAACTACTTAGCTGTTACTCGATGATCAAGTTTTTTGGATTTGTCATCCCGGTGATCAGTTTTCAGTGATCAGTTTTTCGTCCGCCAACAGTGTCATTCCCGCGAAAGCGGGAATCCAGTATGTGGGAACGGTGGATTACTGCCTTCGCGAGGATGACAGGGACAGCAATCACACGAGATTGGCTGCCTTTGTTTTTAACTGATCACTGAAAGCTGATGACTGATTACTTTTCAATGTTAAAAACTTGATCATCGAGTGTTAGCTCTTAGCCTGCAGCTTTTCAAGCTTCAAGCTGCGATTTGTGGCTCAGGCTGTGAATTCGTCACGTCTCATGTTTTACCCGTTTACCCTTTATGTGTCACTCATAGATACCAGATGGCTGAGCAGTTCCAGGCAACTCACTAAAACGCCCTGAGGGGAGACTAAAAAATGCGAATTGGCGAATGTGTTAAGTGTGCCAATTTCCCCCGCGGTGACGTCAATTACCAAAGCCATATCATCCCAGATGTAGATATAAAGCCTGAAGATGGTTTCATCGTCCTGATATCAGAAGCCGTGCCGGCGAGCCTCTATTCCGGCAGACCACCGTGCAGGCCTTCAATGATGCAGGCGCCCAAGTCTCATCGATGCAAGATATCCTTGACCTGGGTGTGTATCTCGCCACCGCTGCGAAGTGCGGGAAAACGGGCTACAGCATTAGAGCAAACACCATAGGTGTCAACTTAAGCCCAATATCATCCTTTTCGCTACGGCTACTGTCATTCCTGCGAAAGCGGGAATCCACTTGGCGCGCTTATGGATTCCCGTTTTCACGGGAATGACATACAGTTCGCGAGGCTGAAAGCGGATTATTGAGCAATACGAGGCTCTTAAGTTGACACTTGTGGAGCAAACACCATCAAAGAGTGTTTCCTACTCCTGGAACAGGAATTGGCGCTGCTGCCCAATGTGGAAGTATCCTTGTTAACAAGAGATGTAGCCATCAAGGCCGTTGACTACATCGCCACCGCCCTTGGCCCGGCAAAGAAATTAAAACAATCTTGGGCGATGGGTTCACAACCTACACCCACTTATCAGCCTTTGGCGGTTAGCTGATCGCTGATAGCTAACCGCTAATGGGGAGTTAACACCTTGACCAAGCCAATCCGTCTACTCCACTTCTCCGACGTCCATATCGGCATGGAAAACTACGGCAAGACCGATCCATCGACGGGGATCAGCAGCCGGGTGATGGATTTCCTGTACAGTCTGAATACCATCGTTGAGTATGCTGAGGAGAACGAAGCCGACCTGGCTATTTTTGCAGGCGACGCCTTCAAATCGAGCACCCCCAACCCCACCTACCAGCGCGAATTCGCCCGCCGCATCAAGAGGCTGGCCAAGGTGTGCCCTGTTGTCCTGCTGGTGGGCAACCATGATATCCCGGCCATGACGCAGAAGGCCTCCAGCGTCGAGATCTTCCATACCCTGGCAGTAGACAATGTGATCGTCGGACGCACCGATGAGCTTCATCTGGTCGAGACACGGCGCGGGCCGGTCCAGGTGGCAACCATCCCCTACCCCATACGCCAGCGACTGCTATCGAACATCTCTACCGCCGGGATGAACCTGGGCCGCGTCGATGAACTACTCAGTGAACAGGTCGATGCGCTGATCCGCAATCTGGCCGAGCAAGTCAACCCCGACATCCCGGCTGTGCTGGGGGCTCACCTCACCGTGCAGGGCGCGCGGCTCGGGTCTGAGCGGGGGATCATGCTGGGGCGTGATGTCTCTGTCTTGCTAAGCACGCTGGCCGACCCCGTCTGGGACTACGTGGCACTGGGGCACATCCACTATCATCAAGACATGAACTCCGGGTATTATCCTCCGGTAGTTTACAGTGGCAGCATCGAACGGGTCGACTTCGGCGAGGAAGGAGACGAGAAGGGGTTTGTCTGGGTCGATCTGGCCCGCGGTGAGACGACCTACCAGTTTATTGAGCTGGATGCGCGGCCCTTCGTCACCATCCGGGTAGATGTGCGCAAGCAGCGCGACCCCATCAAGGCTATCCTGAGCGAAATCGCCAGGCACGATGTAACGGATGCCGTGGTCCGGGTAATCATCAACACCACACCGGAGAACGATCCGCTCATCCGCCAGAAGGATATCGAGGCTGTGCTTGAAAAGGCAGGCTTCATTGCCGCCATCCAACGCGACATCGACTACCCTGTCAGGGCCAGGCTGGGCGTCGAGAGACCCGAGGAACTGGCCCCATTGGAACTTCTGGAACTGTATCTCATCAAGAAGGAAACTGCGCCCGACCGCATCGAGCTGCTAAAAGAGTATGCTGAGCGAATCATGGAGGAAGAGAACGCCCCAGGAGGATAAGAGATCAGCTGTTAGCTATCAGCAAGCGATCAGCTTCTTAGAGTTGAACTTGGCACCTACAGCTATCCGACATTCAAAGATACTCAGTGCAACCGCAGATGCACACGGTGGTTCTGGCTATCGCATCGCATGTCATTGCATCTTATCTACAGCCAGCACTACAGCTTCCCCATTCCACACTTCTACTACAACGCTTTCTCAACCAGGCTCCCAGCCAGGTAGCACCCGGAAATAACGTGGACAAGCCGGCCCAGCCCGGTTTGGCGCTCACAACCTCACCCCTGAGAAGCGTAGCTGCTCGACACGTGATCGGCGTCCCCTCTCCGCCTGGCGGAGAGGGGTAGTGGCCGGGTTGCCAACATCACAACAGCCAACTGCATAGAGCGCCCGCGCTGCACCCCCTCTGCCGCCTGCGGAGAGGAGGACGTCGCCGACATAGCTATCAGCCGCCGTCGCATAGGGCGAGGTTCAGCGCCCCTCACCTATTAACCACGCTATCCTCGCATGCTACCGAAATCTGTGGTTTGAGTCCTTTTGAGACTGACGAAGATATACCCCAGCGCTTTGGCGCGCCAACAAAAGTCTCGAGTTCCTCAATGCTGTCATTCCCGCTTTCGCGGGAATCCACTTACCAAACATATGTTGTCGATGTACAAAATCGAGCTTAGTCCGACCGCGCCTGTTAACCGACCAGTCACAATATTGCACAAAACCTGTGGAAGCTATCGCCTAATCGAAACGATCCCAGGTCATTCACCCCGAAATCGAAATGCACCCAACACCCGACCGCTCATAACCAAGCATTCACGAAGGATGTACACTTAGCCTTGAACTGATATACTCTTTCATAGAGCCGGAGAGACCTTTCTAAAGAACCGGTAAGCTGGATGTTTACGCAGCATTAGAACAAGAGCGGACATCGATAAAGCAAGCGCCCAGCAGGAGGCTTACAGTGGGCGTTGTGTCTCAATCATACAAGATAGTCGTTGGAACATTGGGCATCGCAGGGCTGTTGCTCTCAGGATGCGTGATGCCAGGCATCCAAGCTACAGCAACCCCACAGATCGCCACAGCGACAATCATCACGCCATCTTCCACCCCAACCGAGGTCCCACCCAGCCCAACCAGAACCCCTACCGCAACTAGGACACAAACCAGAACCCATACACCCTCAGCCACGTCCACGCCCACACTCACACCCACGGCAACAAGGACGCGCGTCATATCACCCAAAATTGACGAAGCTACCTCAGACGATCCGCTGCTAACAGAGACACCTGGTGATCCCCCCACACAGGCGCCTGCCCCTACTGCCATACAGAACGTCACTCCCCCTCCAACCGAAGAAGGCCGCTCACCGATCCTCACCATGGGGGCATGCAACACCGATGATCGGGGTTACCGCTGGGGGCCGGCAAATGTGGCAACGCGCGGCGGCTTCGAAGCAACCGTTTTGCTGATGACCGAGTGGGCGCCGCCGGAATGCTGGCCGGACGCAGCCCATCCCGATTACCCTCCACGCACGTTGACGGTCGCTGAATGTGCCATCTATTACTACAAGCCGGTTATCCTGGTGCTTTTCCCCACCCGGCCCTTCAACGGCAATGCCTACTACGACGATGTAGCCACCCTGATCTACCATATCCAGAGCTATGAGGATGAAATAGGGCTGTCGCGCTCCAAGAAGATTGTGATCGGGCCGGTTTCTTATGAGGGAGGCGTCATTGGCTCGCCCAATACGGTCACCGGGCTGGGAGCCGGTGTGGTCGATCTGCCCGACATCATCCAGAAGACGTTCGATGCCACCGGGTTCATCGCCATCTCAGATAATGTCCATCTTGTCCCCAGTGCCTACTTTTTCGGCATCGTCAACACAGTTGTGTTCAAAGCGATATATGGACCCAGCGGCGTCTACACCATCGAGCCTACGGAGATTCCACCCTACGAGCCGTAAACACAGTTCTTAGTCATTAGTGTTTGGTGATTAGTAGTTGCTCCACAGCCGTCGGCTCTATCGATATGCTGTAAACCAAGCACCAAAAATAACAACTTATCCTCTACCACCTCGCCTCGATCACCAGCCGCCACACTGCATCGAGTGCCTGGAGCGCCGTCAGGTTGCGGTTGGTCATGCCGTAGTGAAGGTGCTCAGGAGAGAAGTCGGCCGGGCTGGCCCAGGAGGGATGGACACCATCGATGCTCAAGCCGTGGAGAGGATACCCCGACAGCGATGTCCAGTAGTCCCACAGCGGCACCTCGTATTCCCCTGCCAGCCTGACGATGATCTCATTCATTACCTGCACCTTGGCTTCTTCGGAGTAGTAATCGGGGATGGTGCTTACTACCGGGATAACCCCCATATCGATGGATGTCTCGATGATCCCCCGCATGTACTCCTCGTATTTGCCGAGTGACATGGTCAGCACATCGTTGGTCCCCAACATAATCAGCGCCACCGCGGGGCGCACCACCCGGTACTCGCAAACCAGCGGGGTCTCGCCGGGCTGGCAGTACTGGGCGTCGGCCGAATCGGCATCGAACTCGTGCCAGACCGACCAGCCGCCCTTGGCAGCCAGCGACGTGTTGCCGAAGGAATCGGCATCCCGAGCGGTCTCCTGCAAATAGTAATCGATGACCGGCTGCAGGTAGTCATAGTCACCCAGATTGTAGTTTCCCTCACTGAATGGCTTCAGGAAGGCGTCGCTAACCGTGATGCTGTCGCCCACTTTGGAAAAGACGGTGGCCCGATTACCCATCGCCTGCCCCTGCTCGAAGATCTCGAAGGCGCGAGCCTTGATGCCCGAGATGTACGGGTAGCCGGTCGCCAGCTCAACGCCGGGCTCAAGTGTGGAGGTTGGGTCCGGCGAGGGGAATGGCATCACCGTGAGCACCGAGGTTGGCGACGGGGTCAGCGTCATGGTAACCGTCACGGGGATGGAGATCATCGATGCGCCGGGGAAGTTGCAGGCCAGCGATGCCAAACCACAGATCAATATGAGGAGCAGGAGCGCCAGGCGGTATGCTTTTTGTGCTGTTATGGTCGCCAGAATATACATCCCCTCATATTCTATGGTATTTCTCTACTCAGTCCAACAACTACGGCAGCGAGGCACCTGCCATCTCACCGTTGTCACCCCCTCCTAAATCTCGCCTCGCTCGATTTTTCCTCCCCCGTACAACGGGGGAGGTGACCGGAGGTCGAAGGGGTCCACCCCGCCAATCGATACGAGCAGCAAGAGCATCAGCCAGCGTGTCTTGTATGGGATTATTGCTGCCAGAGTGTGCATACTCTCGTCCTCCTGATGATGCGCCCCAGCCCAGCATTAGAAATGCCGGGCTATGAATGTGATGTCCACTAGAAGTGGACTCCTCTGACGGTGGACACAGTCCAATTCATTGGACATTACACTCATAGCCGGGGAACTTCTATTCCCCGGCGGGCATCGGCAAGCTCGATGCATCGCTCAACGGTTATGGCGTTTTGGCATCGACATCGCAGTAGCTGCCTCCACGCTATCCCCCATCCCATCCCCCGCACCCCGACAGCCCCATACCACCAATCGATATGATCAGCACCAGCGCCAGCCAGCGTGTCTTGTGTACTTTTACCATTGACATAGCATGAAAATCCTCTTCACTGCGCACAGATTTTCCTCCCCTGCTGGCGGGAGGTGATCGGAGGGTTCACAACTCACCTATAAATGCATAACGGATTGAGTGTCAAAAGGAGTCGCGGTTAAGTAGTTGGCAATCGTCAATCATCAATCGACAATAACGAGCCGCCACACCGCATCCAGCGCCTGGAGCGCCGTCAGGTTGCGGTTGGTCATGCCGTATTTGAGGAAGTTGGGGGTAAAGTCGGCCGGGACAGCCCACGAGGGGTGAATGCCGTCCATGCTCAGGCCCTTGCCGGTCAGCTCCTGCATCGATGCCCAGTAGTTCCACAGCGGCACCTGGTACTCCTGCGCCAGCCCGATGATGATGTCATTCATCACCTGCACCTTGTTGCCGACATCCTGGTAGTAGAAATCAGGGATGGTGCTCACCACCGGGATGACCCCCATATCGATGGAGGTCTCGATCACCTGCCGCATGTACTCTTCGTATTTGCCGGGTGACATGGTCATCACGTCGTTGGTCCCCAGCATGATCAGCGCCACCGACGGCTGCACCACCCGGTATTCGCAGACCAGCGGCGTCTCCCCATCCAGGCACACGCTGGTATTGGCCGAATCGACGTTGAATTCGTGCCAGACCGACCAGCCGCCCTTGGCCGCCAGCGATGTGTTGGCAAACGAGTTGGCATCTCTGGCGATCTCCTGCGAATAGTAGTCGATCACCGGCTGCAGATAGGCATGGGCGCGCAGGTTGTAGTTCCCCACCCCGATCGGCTTCAGGAAGGCGGCATTGTCAGTGATGCTGTCGCCCACTTTGGAAAAGACATTGGGCCGATTACCCATCGCCTGCCCGGCCATGAAGATTTCATGGGAGCGCGTGGTAATCCCCGAGATGTACAGATAGTCGGTGACCTGCTCTTCGTAGCTGGGCAGACTGGTCGGGAAGGCAGTCGCCGCCGGGAGCTCCTCCGGCGTCACGGTTATCGGAGCGACGGTGGCCGTCGGAAGGGCCAGAGCAACAGCCTGACCCTCGATGGGTATTTCAGCCAGCGATACGGGCACGCCCACCCAATTGGCATCGACCCACCCGACCTCTCCGGTCGGAACGGTGACGTGCAGCCAATAGAAATCGGCCGAGCGCCCGCTGATTTCCAAGACCGTCGCCGGCTCCAGCAGTGCGACGATATTATTGCCCACCCCAGGTGACGAGCGCAGGCGCAGCGATTCGCCCTCGGTGGCCACATAGCCAAACACCTTTGGCGCGCCTTCAGCCGTATCGCCCGGCCGGGGGATGCTCAGCGTGTCGCCCGGATAAAGCGTGTTCGGGTCGAGGCCGGGGTTGGCCGCCACGATGACCTCCATTGGGATGCCCAGGCTGATCGAGATACTCCACAGGGTATCGCCGGACAGCACCGTGTAGACCGAGCCGTGCTGCAAGGTCGCCGCAGGCTCGGTGGGGGCGAGGGTTGCCGTCTCAAGCCCCGCGAGGGGCTCGGTGGTGGGCTCTACACCCCCAGGCTGAACGGATGCCGGCGGGACAAAGATCGATGTACTCGTCGGCTCGGCTGCTAAAGGTGGCGCCGAGAGCATCCCGCTGCCAGAAGTAAGAGAGCCGCTGAGCGCCAGGCCGCCAATACACAACACAAAGCCTACAAAGATCCCTCCCAACAGCATAAGCTCGTTTCTGCGCTTGCGCTGGCGCCGCCGCGACGACAGCTGGACCACCGGCGTCCGCCGCCGCCCCGAGCGAGGGGGAGTATAGTCTGTAATTGGGCGATTAGTCTTCATGAATGGCGTATGGCTTATGGCTTATAGCTTATGGCGTATGGCCAACAGCTTTTGCTGGTTATGGATATGTATCCGTAGCCCATATTTGCCGGATTTTAATCCGGGCATGTTTCCAAAACACTGACAGCCTCATAGGCTAGTACTTTGCGGCGGAAATCTGTATCCAGTCGAGAAGTGCAACGCAAAGTACTTTATACAGTTGGGAAGATTGTCTTAATCTGGCGACGAACTTATGTCCAACTGTACTAGACTGAGCCATGTCAGCCTCGCAGATTGAAATCTGCATAGTATTCATTACGGATGAATATCCGTAATGAGCGCACGCTGTTAACTCATGTCTCGTTGCTCATCACTCGCTGCTATGGTATATTCCGACTTCAGAGCAACATAATCCGGGCCAAGCAGCCCGGGCTTTTTTTGACAAGCTAGTTTACACATTGGTTATACAGTCCATGAGTCTACCATCTACCCGTCAGTTCGTGCTAATGAGCCTGGTTGTGCTGGCGCTGGTCGCCTGCGGAAACCAGGATACGCCCGCCCAGACCGTCGAGGGATATATTCAGGCATTGGTCGATAAAGATGCCGACAGTCTGGTCAACCACTCCTGCGCTGCGTGGGAAGAAGACGCCATGACGGAGCTTGACTCCTTCGGTGCAGTGTCTGCTACATTGGAGAATGCCGGCTGCCGGACAACCGGTGAGGATGGCGATGCCAGGCTGGTCACCTGCACCGGCTCGATCGTCGCCACCTACAACGACGAGCAGCGCGAGATCACGCTGGACCGGCAGACCTACCGCGTCGTCTACGAGGGCGGCGAGTGGCGTGTATGCGGGTACCAGTGATGGGCAAGCGGCTGTTTTCCCGCGAGAATATGCTGGCCCTCCTGCTGTGCCTGATCGCCATCATCCTGATCGTGATGACATCGAGCAGCGCGCCCCAGTGGATCTACCAAGGGTTCTAGGATGACTGCGGTTTCATCCTTTTTCATGGGTCCGTATAGACTGCGTTTTAGATTCACCGCAGAAAACGCAAAACACGCAGAGATTTTTAAGTTTTTCTCTGCGATTTCTGCGTTCTCTGCGGTAAAGAATAACCTGATCCCGAGCTTCATGAAGGTCCGGTAAATGACCCTCACCCACATCCTAATCTTCACCATCGCCGCCCCCACGCTGAGCCTGATATTCAAAGGCCGCTGGCGCGGCTGGCTGCTGCTGGTCGTCAGCACCGTAGCGCTGTTCTGGCTGCAGCCCGGCATGCCCATCCGCCAGATGGACTTCTGGCTGCCGGTCATCACACTGGCACTGGTGGTGCTGGTTTGGATTGCCACCCGGCCTAAACAAGAAGAGCCGGAACAAAGAGACCTGCGCCTTTTATTGGTGCCACTGGCTATCCTGATAAGTACTGTCCTCATCATTGGCCTGACGCGTTACATCAGCCCGCTGTGCTGCATCACTGCCAACCGCCCACCCGATATGCTGCTCATCTTACCGGTGCTGGCCGCAATCACGCTGTTGGGGACCGGGCTGTTCTTCATCACACCCAAACACCGCTGGCCGATGGTCGTCTTGATCGCCTTCCTGCTCGGATTGCTGGTCATCATCAAGACCGAGCCGCTGGCGCTGGCGGCCAGCGCTGCGCTGCGCTCGCTGATGGCCCAATCGGCCGAGCAGGCATCGGCGCTCGATATCCGCTGGCTGGGCATTTCCTACATCGCCTTCCGCCTGATACACGTCCTGCGCGACCGGCAGATCGGCACGCTGCCGGACCTGACCCTCGATGAGTTTGCCTGCTACGTGCTCTTCTTCCCGACGCTGACCGCTGGCCCCATCGACCGGGCCGAGCGCTTCGTCAAGGACTTACGTGCACCCTTTTCGCTGTCCGCCGAGGCCGCCTTCGAGGGCGGCAGCCGCATCGTCACCGGCCTGTTCAAGAAGTTCGTCCTCGCCGACGCGCTGGCGCTGTTTGCGCTCAACGGGACGAATGCCACCCAAACGACATCGACAGGCTGGTTGTGGGTGATGCTCTACGCCTACGCTTTTCGCATCTTCTTCGACTTCGCCGGTCTATCGGACATCGCCATCGGGCTGGGCAGGCTGGCCGGGTTTACCATCCCGGAGAACTTCGACCGCCCCTACACCAAGCCCAACCTGACGGCCTTCTGGAACAGCTGGCACATCACGCTGGCGCTGTGGTTCCGCGCCTATTACTTCAACCCGCTCTCGCGCGCCATGCGCTCCAAGGCCAAGGCGCTCCCGGCCTGGGCAATGATCGGCATCAGCCAGCTCACCACCATGGTTCTCATCGGCCTGTGGCACGGCGTCAGCTGGAACTTCGCCATCTGGGGCGCCTGGCACGGCATCGGGCTGTTCATCCATAATCGGTGGGCCAACTTCACCCGCGCGCAAGATAAAGCCATCAGCGCCCGCCCGCGCCTGCGTCTGGCCATCGACATCGCCACCACGCTGCTGACCTTCCATTACGTGGTGCTGGGCTGGGTGTGGTTCGCTCTGCCCGACATGGGGCTATCGTGGCAGGTGCTGCTAAGGCTGGTAGGCATCCAGGGATAAACAATGAGTTTACAGTTCACAGTTTACAGTTTACAGTTTTTAGTTCTTGGCTTACAGCCATCTGCCTTTAACCCTAGGCTCATAGCTAAGAGCCAACAGCTAAGAGCTAACAGCTAACAGCCATGAGCCAACAGACACCAAACACCGGCACCGAATGGCACTATGTAGCTCGCGTCATCATCAAAGCGGCTGCCCTGTTCATCCTGCTCAATGTGGTCTACGCGCTGCTTGACCCGCTGCCGGCCATCGGCAAGCTGTCGATCTACAACCGGCTGGTGCCCGGCCGGGAGCGGCTGCCGTTCGGCGAGACGCCCGACCAGTCCTACAACCTGAGCCTCTTCCAGCTCGATGCCATGTTTGCATCGCACGAGGTCAACGGGCCCAAGGCTGAAGACGAGTATCGCGTGCTGCTGGTCGGCGACTCGTCGGTGTGGGGCATCCTGCTCAGGCCGGAAGAGACGCTGGCCGGCCAGATCAATGCCCTGGGCCTTACCACCAGCGATGGGAAGAGGGTCCGCGCCTACAACCTGGGCTATCCAACCATCTCGGTGGCCAAAGACCTGCTGATCCTGGCCCGCATCGATGACTACCGGCCGGACCTGGTCGTCTGGCTGGTGACGCTCGAAGCCATGCCGGCCAACAAGCAGCTCTCGTCGCCCATCGTCCAGCACAACCCGGACGCGATGCGCGCCCTCATTGCATCGACGGACCTGGACATGGATACGGACGATCCGGCCTTTATCGATGCCGGCTTCCTGGGCAGGACCATCGTCGGGCAGCGGCGCGACCTGGCCGATGTGCTGCGCCTGAACCTGTACGGGGTGATGTGGGCGGCCACCGGGATCGACCAGATTTACCCGGAGGATTACACGCCGCTCCAGAAGGACTACGAGCCGGACGACAGCTTCTACGATCTGCAGCCGCCGCTTATGCACGACGATCTCGCCTTCGATGTCCTGGCAGCGGGTTTCGAGCTGGCCGGTGATGTGCCCATGATACTGGTCAACGAGCCGATGTTCATCAGCAGCGGTCAAAACAGTGACATCCGTTACAATTTCTATTATCCTCAGTGGGCTTACGATGATTACCGGAGCCTGCTGGCTGCCGAAGCCGAGCAGCAGGGTTGGCGCTACCTCGACCTGTGGGATGCCGTCCCGCCCACCGAGTACACCAACAGCGCCATCCATCTCACGCCGGAGGGCGAGGCCCAGCTGGCAGCGCTGATCGGCGAGGCCATTGTTGAGCCGTGAGGCGTGAGACGTAATACGTGAGGCGTGAGAGACAAGCAATTCGAGTAATTAGTGGAATTCGTGGATCAAGATAAGACAAAGAGAAACCATGTTCAAACAGCTGTACTTTCGTCGATCACTTAGCCTGCTGCTGATCCTGTCACTGACAGGCTGTACATCTACCGCCCCGGCCGCTCCTACCACGCAGCCTGAGACTGAGCCTGTTCAAGAGAACATGCCAACGGCCACACAGGAGGCGGATGCTCCTTCCCCTACCTCCGAAGACGCGGCAGCGGATACCCCCCCTACGGCAACAGTGGCGTATTCCACCGACTGGCGAGACATGCCGGTGATCCCGGTCGTCACCGACCAGGCGCGCGAGATCTACCAGCGTGGCATCGAGATGGGCAGGGACCCGCGCTCCTTTTCAGTGGTAGGCGACTGCCAGAACGTAGAAGCGTACTTCCTGGAGGATTTTGCCCACCCCGGGCTGTACAGGCTGGGCGAATACCAGGACCTGCAAGAGACCATCGACTGGTTCTACGACTCGTTCGACCGCGAGCGGGCAGCGGTGAGAGGCGGCTATAACGTATCATCGGTGCTGTTACCCCTATGGGCCGATCCCGAGCTGTGCGAGCCCCGCGAGTCGCCGCTGGCCTGCGAGTTCCGGCTGCACAACCCCAGCATCGTGCTGATCAGCATGGAGACCTGGTGGTACGACCGCCCCACCTCGACCTACGCCGGCTACATGCGCCAGATCGTCGAGTACGCCATCGAGCAGGGCGTCGTGCCCATCCTGGCCACCAAGGCCGATAACCTGGAGGGCGACGACAGCATCAACGCGGCTATCGTGCTGGTAGCCCAGGAATACCAGGTGCCGCTGTGGAACTTCCGGCTGGCGGTCGATCCGCTGCCCGGCGACGGCCTGGAAGAAGACGGCTTCCATCTGCGCTTTGCCCGCCCGCACTTCAACGATCCCGGCAACATGCAGCACGGCTGGCCGGTACGCAACCTGACGGCACTGCAAGCCCTCGATGCCGTATGGCGGGGAGTGGGAGAAGGCAGTGATTAGTTCTTGGTAATTGGTTATTAGTCTTTCTCATTCCCGCGAAAGCGGAAATCTATAGGGCGGCAGTGGATTCCCGCTTTCGCGGGAATGACACCCCTCGCATACGCAGAGAGCGGCGAATATCGAGGTAGAGTATCCAGATCAAAAAGTAAAGGTTCATATCCATCCGTAAAAGAGCGTAAACATGACGATGTTTCTTGATAACATGGCGATGTTTCTTGGTAACATCACGATGTTCCTTTAGAACATGACGATGTTCCTTCATAACATCGCGATGTTTCTTCATAACATGGCAATGTTTCCTGATAACATCACGATGTTCCTTGATAACATGGCGACGTTTCTTGATAACATCACGATGTTTCTTTAGAACATCGCGACGCTCTTTATCACTCATCACTCACAACGCATCACTATTTTCGAGGGAGAATACACCATGACAGAAGACATTCGTGAAGGACTACGTGGCTTTTTGACCAAGGAAATCTTGAAAGACGCATCTTACCCACTTGAAGACGACGAAGCCCTGATCTCCAGCGGGCTGATCGACTCGTTCAGCCTGGTCGATGTGGCTTTGTGGGTCGAGAACACCTACGGCGTCAAGCTGCAAGATAACCAGTTGAACGCCGGCACCTTCGATACCGTCAACGAGCTGGCCGACCTGATCCAATCGCAGAAGTAAGAGCGACAAGCTGGACCAAATATCATGGCTAACAACCCCTACGATTACGAGAACCGGCAGGGCATCAGGCCGATCTCCTGGACCGATTTCCATGGGCTGTGCAAGGGGCTGGCGCAAGCGATCTCTCCCTGGCAGCCGGAGATCATTCTGGCCGTGGGCCGCGGAGGGTATTACCCCGGCACGCTGATCGCCCACATCCTGCGCATCGAGGTCTTCCCCGTGCGGCTCTCGCGGCGCGTGCAGGACGTTGTCACCCACCAACAGCCGCAGTGGTCGATCCGGCCGCCGGAGGACGTCAGAGGGAAACGCGTGCTGGTGGTCGATGAGATCAGCAGCACCGGCGAGACGCTCGGAATGGTCAAGGCAGAGGCCGGGAAGCAGGACGCTGGTGAGGTACGGACAGCCGTGCTCTACGCCCACGTCAAGGGTGCACAGATACCCGACTACATCGGATTGATATCGGACGACCTCATCCTCAACCCCTGGGACCGCGAGGTCTTTGTCGATGGGCAGTTCCGGATGCACCCGGAATATATAGGAGCCTTACAGGAGCAGGGCCTGGAACCAGACGCGTCGATGCTGATCCGGGCGGCTGTCGTCCAGCCGGCAAAAAAGCCATCGGCCGGCAGCTGATGGCTATGAATTAATCACTGCTTGCAGCGACAACTATTGGGCTCTTCGTATCTCAGCCCACCCACAGTGACTGTTGTTCAGTCGGCACAACATCCGTTTTTCAATCATCAATCCCCGCATACGCGGGGACCAATCAACCAGTCGTCAATAATATTGCGCGCAACGCGCGCCTCTATTTAGGCCCTCAAGTGCTGCCGAATTCTGCCAGCAGGGGGACGTACCATATAAAGACGCCGCTATCCTGACTGGCCGTTGCCAGCATCTTCCCATCCGGCGACCAGTCTACCGAGTTTACAACCCCACTTCCAGCACAGACGCTCAGTACGGCTGCGTTCTGGCCGATTGCTATATCCCATACTTGCAGCGTTCCATCCTCACCAGCAGAGGCCAGGAGCAGATCAAAGGGGTGGAAGGCCACATCCATCACGCGGCCTGTATGCCCACTGAGGGATACCAACTCCTGGACATCGGTCACCGGCCACAGCTTGATAATTCCGTCTTCTCTGCCGCCGGCAAACAGGATGCCATCCGGGCTGAAAGCCAGGCTTCGCACCCTTTCCCCGGCCATAACAGGGCCCAGGCTGCGCTTTTCAGCGACATCCCACAGCCAAATGCGCGCATCCGCCCCACTGGCAGCCAGCAGCGAGCCATCAGGGTTAAAGGCCACACGCCATACCTCGAAAGCCACCGGAAACTCGGCCGCAGATTCTCCTGACGGCACATCGAGCAGGACAACCTTACCATCGGTGGTGCCTACCGCCAGCAGCGAGCCATCAGGGGAAAAGCTGAGGCTGGAGCCCCCGGCCAGAGAATAGGTAAATTCCTCATCACCAGTAGCGATACGCCAGACATGGACGGCCTCACCGGCAGTTGCCAACAGCTCGCCGTCCGGGCTGAAAGCCAGGTCAACGCCGTCACCGGAAGAGGCCTCAAAGCGCTGAGATGCCGGCTGTAGATCGGCGAGATCGGTAAACAGCGTGAGCGAGGTATCCGTCAACACGCCCAGAATACTCCCATCGGGCTGCCAGGCTACTTTGAGGGGCACACCATCGACATTCAACCCCCGGCTGAACAGACCGCCGGCGTTATCGACGGTGATTGGCGCGCGGGTTGGCATCGGTGAAGGCGTCACGGTCGGCACCTTCGTGCGTGTTGGCACCGGCGTGGGCGAAGGCGTGGGCGTCGCGGTCGGCACGGGGGTTGGCGTTGGCGTCGCCGGCATGATTGCAGAGCAGGCAGCCAGGATAAGGCTTGCAAGGCTCAGAAGGAGTATGCTTCGACGAGATTGGTTCGTTCGGATCATTACATTTACACTCGCTGGTGTGTTGTCTTTCATTACATGTCCACAGGATTCTAGCGCATGCCATCATGAAAGTGAAAAATCCTCCGTAACTACTCAGCTATCAGCCCTCAGCGGTCAGTTTTCAGCTATTGGCTGTTAGCTTTTGGCTGTGAACTGTGAGCTAAAACTCATTACCCAAGCGACTTGATGTTTAATCGCCCAGCACTCACAACTGTTCGCAAGTGACGCCCCGTAGCTGAGTAGTTACAATCATCAATCGAATATCCAGGGCAATCGCCCCAAAAATTCCCTTGTGTGAGCTTGTGGCGTATGGATTTCCGCTTTCGTGGGAATGACAGGGTTAGCGAAGGTGTGCTCAGTTGGCGAGCAGGCACATACAAAGCCTTTACCTCGGCACTCAGCACTCGTTCCAGTGAAATCTGTTGTATCAAGATTTCACCCAGCACTATTTTCAAGGAAACTGGACATGGAGCACTGCTCCACTACAAAGAGATGAAAATGTTGGCTCTCTGGGATTTGCCGTGACAGGTTGCTTTAGCCGTCACGGTCGGATTGAAATCCGACCTACATCATTCTGCCAATCGGCATTGCTCTTGGAGGTTTTAACTCGTTGCTCGGCACTCGTTACTCAGCACTATTTTCAGAGGAATGCTGGAAAATCCTGACATCGTTCTTGGAAAAATGGTATCTCCTACCCCTTGCTACCTGATACCTGTGGTATAGTTGTCGGCACCACGCGGCTCTTGCGAGGCGCGGGTATTTGGAAGGGTGATCATGACAGAAAAGAAGCAGCCGCTGCTGCCCCCCATCTTGTTTTTGTTTATCGGAACGATGATCCTGGCCAACATCGCCGGGCAGATGGACCTGCCCCTGCGGCCGCTCTACGTGCAGGAGCTTGGCGCCAACTTAAGCCAGATCGGGTTGTTTTTCACGCTAGGCGCCATTGCCCCACTGTTGTTCCAGATTTATGGCGGCTGGCTGTCCGATTCGGTGGGACGGCTGCAAGCTATCGCCATCGGCAGCCTGGGCGGCGTGGTGGGATACATCATCTACATCTTTGCGCCCTCCTGGGAATGGCTGCTGATTGCCTCGGTGTTCTCGGCGGTGGCTTTTGCCTTCGTCGGCCCCAGCTTCTCAGCCTTCATTGCTGAGAATTCCACTGAAGAGAACCGCGGGAAGGTATATGGTCTCATGCAGATGATGTACACCATCGTCGGCGTCATCGGCCCACCGGTTGGCGGCCTGATCGCGCAGGGATTGAACTTCAAGACCATGTTCATTGTAGCCGGAACGCTCTACGCCACGGCCGCCGGCATCCGTATCCTGATGGCGCGTCACGCGGGCAGGAGCAGACCGGACCAGCCCAGGCCGGAAAAGCCTACCTTCGCCAACTTGAAATCCAGCCTCACAGCCATCTTTGGGATGATCATGGCGGGCGGCATCATGACCTGGATCTTCATCACCGACGGCATCAGCGACATCGCCAGGGAGATGAGCGTCCAGCTGGTACCGCTCTACCTGGAGAACATCATGAGCCTCTCGCTGGTCGAGATTGGCACCCTCACTTCCATCTCCTCGTTAGCCATCATGGCGCTGTCCGGCTTCGGCGGTTGGTTATCGGACGAAAAAGGTGAGCGCGTTGGCCTGATGTGCGGCTTTGCCGCGCTGGCGGTGAGCCTGGCCATCCTCATCGTTGGGCGTGCTTACATCACCTTTGCCGTCGCCTGGGTGTTTCTTGGGGCAGGGCAGGCACTGATCGGCCCTGCTCACAGCTCGATTATCTCCAAGGTCGTACCGGAGAAGCTGCGCGGGACAGCCTTTGGGCTGTTTGCCACATCGCTGGGCATCATCTCGCTGCCGGCGCCCTGGATCGGCACGCAGCTGTGGGAACGGTTTACGCCGCTGGCCCCCTTCTTCGTGACCATGGTCGCTATGGCGCTGACAGTTCCGATCATCTGGTTTACCTTCAAGACGCCTGCCGAAGGCACCAACAAGGCGGTGACGGCAGCCGATTAGACGGCAGAAGCGCCGGGTGGGTGTTCAAGGCTTTGAGCTTTCATCGCTGAACGGCGGAAGAGGCCACAGCCTTTTCTCAGCCTCCTCGCCAAACGGCGGGGAGCCGGCGCTCAGGTAGCGCAACACGCCGTCGCCTGTGTTGACCAATCCGTGAGGGGCGTTCGACGGGATAAAGACGGACATCCCGGCCGATACCTCTCGCTCCTCGTCCCCAACCGTCATCACCCCCCGCCCTTCCAGGATGAAGTAGCTCTGCTCTGTTTCATGGGAGTGGACATGCTGCCGGCCGCCCTTTTCCATCTCAACCAGTGTCGTTGTGATGTGCTTTGCATCCGTCGCTTCATGAGACACGAGCAGGTACGAGGTGATGTTATCTCTTTGATACCGACGAGCGGTGTTTTTGTCTGTGATGTGCATCCTACCTCCAGTCAATGATGTGGGACACCGGTCTGATAATACCACTCCGGAAATCCGCCCGGATGGCCACATAGTATAGTTGTCCAGATAGGTTTTTGCACCATGGGCAAAGTGGCACCCAAAACATAAAACGTAAATATGTGAATATGTAAAAAGATCCTTGCATAGGTCACTCGTAGGCAAATCCTTAAATATTTACCTATTTACATATTTACTCGTCCGGCATGGCTACTATCTAGCGAGAACTTTTCCGGGAAACTATATAGCAGCCATCAGGACAATATTCCGCCAGCCTGGTGGCCTGGCACCACAAATTCTCTGTATTGTCGCAGCTCTTCTGCCTGGGTTAGCAACCAAGAACAGAGTTTCACGTAAATGATATCAGGATGGCTGAAGGTCATCCTGGGGCGTGGCACTGTCACGTCCTATTGATGTTGGTACTTTTATCCGCGAAACTAATGTATTGAGGCAACGATGACGAAAGACCCCCATGCTGATCAGGCTCTGGCTATGGCGATCACCAGAAACGCCAGCAAACAGACCTACTACACCATTCGTTTTCTCGTTGATCGCAACCTGACCCCCGATGCCTTCCGGGCCTATGCTTATTTTCGTTGGGTGGATGACTGGCTCGACCTGGAAAGCCGCACGCGGGGAGAGCGCATGGCATTTGTCGAGCGCCAGCAGGCACTGATTGAAAGCTGTTACTGCGGTGAGATGCCTGCCAATCTGACGGACGAAGAGACTATGTTAGTCAACCTCGTCGAGGGAGACCGTGGGGAGAACAGCGGCTTGCAGGTCTACATCCGTAACATGATGGCCGTGATGGCCTTCGATGCTGATCGCAGAGGGCGTGTCATCTCCCAGAACGCCTTGAACGAATACACCTATCTGCTGGCCTCCGCCGTCACGGAAGCCATGCATTACTTCATCGGCCACTGCTGCGCGTCGCCCGGTGGCGATTTACGCTACCTGGCGGTCACCGGCGCTCATATCACACATATGCTGCGCGATGCGATAGAGGATGCCGAGGTGGGCTACTACAACATCCCCCGCGAGATCATCGAAGCATATGGCATCGCGCCATGGGATGTAGAAAGCAAGCCTTACCAGGCTTGGGTCGAGAGCCAGGTTCGATTGGCGCGCTCATGCTTCAAGGCCGGCAAAGCCTATCTTGCCCAGGTGGAGAGCACGCGCTGCCGCATCGCCGGGTACGCTTACACCGCCCGCTTCGAAACCGTCCTGGAGGCGATTGAAAGGGACGGCTACCTCCTACGGGAAAGGTATCCGGAGCGCAAAAGCATGCGCGCGGGCCTGGATATGACCTGGTCGGCCTTCTCTTTGGCTCTCATCGATAACTTCGATGAGACTGCCTCGCATGTTCTGTCCGTCCAATAAGCATCGAAGGAATATCACTATGAAAACACGCTCTGTTATCGTCATCGGCGCCGGGTTGGGCGGCATCACAGCCGCGGCTCATCTGGCCCAGCGCGGTATGCGCGTGACCGTAATTGAGAAAAACCCCCGGCCAGGCGGCCGCTGCGATCGCATCAGCCGTGATGGCCATCACTTTGATACCGGCCCGACCCTGTTTGTCATGCCCCTGCTGTACGAGCAGGAATTTGCCTCACTGGGCGCCAATATGCGTGAGGTGCTGGATCTGCAGCGCGTCGATCCGACCTATCACCTGGTCTTCGATGACGGCAGCCGGCTCAATCTCACCTCCGACATGAAAATGATGCAGGAGCAGCTGGAGGCCTTTGAGCCGGGCAGCTTCCCGGGCTTTCTGCGCTACATGGACGAGGGCCACCGACACTATCATGTATCGGTGGAAAAGCTGGTCAACCGGGACTTCCGGACGGCTTTTGAGTTCTTCTCCTTGCGCAATCTGCCCCTGCTTTTCCAGGTGAAGCCGCTTGCCAATCACTACCGTAACATGGCGAGCTACTTTCGCAATCCTCGTTTGAAGGCTGCCTTTACCTTCCAGGATATGTACATGGGCCTGAGCCCTTTCGAGGCCCTGGCTACCTTCTCCATGATGCCCTACACCGAGCTGGCTCACGGTGTGTGGTACCCGCGTGGGGGCATGTACCAGGTGACAGAAGCACTCATGGACATCGCCCGCCGGGCAGGGGTCGAATTCGTCTTCGATACGGCGGTTGAACAGATTGATGTCAATGGTGCTTCCGCTCGCGGGGTGGTCCTCGCAGATGGTCAGCGGTTAGAGGCAGATGTCGTTCTGGCCAATGCCGATTTGCCCTACGTGTACCAGCACCTGCTGCCTGATAAGGATCTGGCGACGCGCATGACCCGCAAGCGCTTCTCGTGCTCGGTCATCAGCTTCTTCTGGGGCGTCGATAAGCCCTACGAGGAGCTTGGTGCCCATACCCTGTTTCTGGGAGATAACTACAAGGAGAATTTCGATACCATCACCCATGACCTGGCCATGGCGGAAAACCCCAGCCTCTACCTGCACGCGCCAACACGGCTCGATGCATCGATGGCGCCCCCAGGCGAGGACACCCTGATCGCCGTCGTGCCTATCGGGCATATGGACGGAGATAACCATCAGGATTGGGGAGATGTCCGGGATCGGGCGCGGCAGGAGATATGCCGCCGCCTGGCGCTGCTGGGCATCACCGATCTCCAGGAGCACCTGAAATTCGAGATGGTCTACACCCCACACTCCTGGCAGAAACTCTACAACCTGGTGAAAGGCTCCACTCATGGGCTTTGCCACAACCTGACCCAGCTGGGCTATCTCCGCCCGTCCAGCCGGCACCCACGCTACCACAACCTGTACTTTGTGGGAGCCAGTACCCACCCCGGCACAGGCATGCCAACGGCCATGGTATCGGCACGACTGGTTACCCAACGGATAATGGGTGATTGACGATTGAAAAAAACGGGGCCACAAGCGTAGTGACGGATAATTGAGCACTGGCTCACAGCCAATCGCACGCCAGATACTTAATATCTACCCATAAGCGGCTTGCTTTGTAAAAACTAAAATGGGATAGGAAACAGACATTCCTATCCCATCTTGCATTTGAAGGCTGTGTCTCTACTGCTTCTTTGTCAGCGAGCGGGCCATATCTGAGAAAGCCGAGATGATGTCAATCGGTACAGGGAAGATAAGAGTGCTGTTCTTCTCAGCAGCGATCTCGGTCAAGGTCTGGAGGTAACGCAGCTGCATAGCAGTCGGTTCGCCAGACATCGTAGCTGCAGCTTCACGAAGCTGTTGAGCAGCCTGGTACTCACCCTCAGCATGGATGATCTTGGCACGTTTTTCACGTTCTGCCTCAGCCTGGCGAGCCATCGCGCGCTGCATGGTGTCGGGCAGCTCAACGTCCTTGACCTCGACGATGCTTACCTTGACGCCCCAGGGCTCGGTCTGCACGTCGATGATCTGGGCAAGCTTATCATTGATTTGCTCACGGTTGGCCAGCAGCTCATCGAGATCCGCCTCACCGATCACGCTTCGCAGCGTGGTCTGGGCGATCTGCCAGGTAGCGCGCCGGAAGTCTTCAATCTGCACTACCGCCTTTTGCGGATCGATGACACGGAAGTAGGCTACTGCGTTGACCCGAACGGTAACATTGTCATGGGTGATAGCTTCCTGGCTGGGAATATCGAGCGTGATGGTACGCAAGTCAACCTTCACCATCCGGTCAATGACAGGAATGAGAAAAAACAGCCCCGGACCTTTGGCGCCCACCAGACGGCCCAGCCGGAAGATCACACCCCGTTCATACTCCTGCACGATACGCACAGCCGCGCCGAGAAAGCTGATCAAAATGACAAGTGCGGCAATTACAAAACATGCAACTGCCGTAAGTGGTCCTTCCATCACTGTCCTCCTTGTTCTGATAAAATATCTACGGTCAAGAATAGTCAAATAGACAGGTTACTGTGGTTTCGCCTTTTTTGGATGTGCCCATAGATTCACCGCAGAGAGTGCCGAGCCCGCAGAGTTTTTTCTTGATTTCCTCCGCGATCTTTGCGTTCTCTGTGGTGAGAATAGCCTGATCGCGAAAAAAGGCGAAAGTCCAGCAGGTTAGAAAAAAGTTTGAAATAGGCTAAGCTGAATTATATAACTGAAACTCATTCTGAGTCCAGCGGAAGCAGCTCACCCATTCATCGGGATCATTCAAGTTATTGCTGATTGACGATTGAATGATTGACGATTGAAAAATGTCTCAAGCCATCTAGACAGTCATCGACCATCAAGAGCACCTGTTACCCAATATGGCTGCT
>JAFGMS010000153.1 GCA_016927375.1 Anaerolineae bacterium | reverse complement strand
CTCCCCATATCCTCCCTATATCCTCCTTATATCCATCTCCCGATCCCCTCTCCACACTCCCACACTCCCACACCCCTTGACTCTTTCCCCCGCTCTTCTCTACCATACAGGCATGCAAAGGAAATTTCTGCCCGCTGCCGCCTTATATCTATTCCTGCTGAGCGCTTGCCTGAACAACCACTCAGGCGCCGCTGGGTTCAGTCCCACCCTTGCGCCAATGCTGGCCTCTCCTGCTACTGGACTCGCAATTACCCCTACGCTAACATCGGCCCCATCTGACAAGGCTTCCACAACCACTCCTACACCAACGTCAATACCATCACCATCTCCTACCGTTTCCGTCACCTGCTACCATCTTGAGGCCAACTGGGGAAACTGGCCTGTTACCATCGATGTCCTGAACCAGCTCATCGCTGGTGGTCTGTCCTGCGGTCCGGAGGGTCTGGAGCGCAAGCTGTACGCCGCGCATTTCAACTATGCCATGGCCCTCGAAGCAGCAGGCGATGTAGCCAACGCCATCGACCATTATCAGGCCGCCTTCGATCTCGACCCCCAACGCGACGAGGCCCTGCGTGAGCTGGCCCGCCTCGATGCTCTCCCCGCGCCGACGCCCGTCCCCTGCCAATCCGATAGTCCGCCCAATCCCGATCCCGCCCCTGGCGGCTCACCTGACCTCTCGCCGTTCGTCACCGCGCAGAGCGAGCGGCTGATGCTGGATGGTCAGACTTTCCATGTGCAAGGCATCAATTACTACCCTCGTCATGCGCCCTGGCACCGCTTTCTGGAACAGTCCGCCCTTGCCGAGATTGCCGCCGAGCTGGACCTCATCAAGGATGCCGGCTTTGGTACCCTTCGCGTTTTCCTGCGTTATGATCCGCTCTTCACCTGTGACCCGGAGTTGGCTGTTCCCAGCAGCGATGGCTTTGCCAGGGTAGATGCCTTGTTTGAAATGGCGCGCGCCCGCGGCTTCAAGCTGATCGTCACCCTCAACGACCTGCCCGATCACCACTTCAGGCCGCTGTATACCGACTGGCCTCGCTACGATGCCCAGACCACCTACATCGTCCGGCGCTACCGCAGCGAGCCTGCCATTCTGGCCTGGGATCTGCGCAACGAGCCCGACCTCGATTGGGGTGCCGATGGTCGCCCGCCGGTAGCCGCGCAGGAGCAGGTAGTCAGCTGGCTGGAGCATATCGATGCACTGGTCCGCGCCAATGATCCCTACCACCTGATCACCATCGGCTGGTGGGGCGACCCTACCCAGACCGGCCCTGACGTCGATGTCCTGTCTTTTCACCATTGGGAGGAGGCCGCCGATCTGGCAGCCCGTATAGACGATTACCGCCGGCGGGGCAATGACAAGCCGCTGCTTTTGGAGGAGGTCGGCTACCACACCTGGGCAAATGCGCCGCAAGGAGCGCGTACCCCTGAGACCCAGGCCGATATTCTCGGCCGCGTCGTGGAGGCGGCCGAGGAAAAACAGCTGGCCGGTTGGCTGGTCTGGACGGCCTTCGATTTCACTCCCCTGCCCGGCCAACCGGAGAGCCATGAGCACTTCTTCGGTCTATGGACCATCGATCTCACCCCCAAACCCGCCCTCGATGCGTTCCTCCTGCCATAAACGACGAGGCCGCTCCAACCAACAGAGCGGCCCCAAAATCGTTCCACGAGCAGGGACAGGGCAAGTGCCTACTCGTGTCTGGCAATATCACCGCTGATGCACTCAGCGGCTAGCCGCCTTTCTTGCGCCTGAGTACCAGCACGCCCCACAGCACCAGTCCACCCGCAATACAGTACGGCCCTGGAACAATCACCAGCCAGGTTGCCAGCTCCAGCAGCCCTCGCGCCAGGCCAATTTGCGTCTCGGTCGCGTCCTCGATCACCGGGTTGAGTGACCAGCGCGGCGTGGGCGTCGGTGTCGGGGTCAGCGTGGGCGTCGGCGTAGGCGTGGCCTCGATCACCTGTTGGAGGTTCACGGTGATGGTCGAGAAAGCCGACCGCCCCGACAGATAGTTCATCCGACCCTTCACCTGCTCGATTTCCGCTTCAATCTCGGCCAGTTGCTTGTTGATCTCCAGCGCCTCCTCCACCGTCTTAGCCGCATCGAGGAACGATTGGATGCGGTCGCGCGTTGCCTCCAGGTTGCGCAGCCGCGACTCCAGGTCGACATACTCGGAGGTCACATCCTCCCCAGTCGAAAGCTCGCGCAGCACCTCGATGGCGCTCTGGCGCAGCCGTCGCATGGCCGTCTCGAACCGGTCAGCTCGCACCGCGATAGTGAGGGTAGCATTCCTGGCTTGCCCCGCCAGAGAGGTCTGGCTGCTGAGCACATAGCCGCCGTTATCGGTGGCAATCTGCGTCACCTGATCAATCGCCGCGCTGGTATCCTCCACTAACAGATCAAGCTCCCCATTCTTGATGATCATGTGGTCCTGTGGATACCCACCCGGGACCAGCGTTATTTGTGGTTTGGGCGTCGACACAGCCGGTTGGTTATCTTGCGAAGATTGATACCCAGGATGGTTGGCACTCATGCCACTGATTGTGCTGCTGAATACATTGCCGATAGATGGCCCCAGCAGTGTCAGGATGGCGATGATCACGATAAAGACAAGCACCACTCCTGCCGCATAGGTGGCCCAGGGTATCTGGCTCAATGGCCGTCGAGTCCTATTCGGCGTAGATGTGTGATCTGCCATTTCCCATTGTTTCCTTAGTCCAAGTGCGTACACGTCGGTAACCTCCAGGATCGTCCGCTCCAGGCGCGAACTACCTTCCGCTTTTTTCCAAATACCCGCAACTACTCTGAAATCACCCCGCCCCAGCGCGCCGCTGTACCGGTACAAATTGCGTTCCAGTGCCTTCGATGTCTTTGCCGCACCCATCTCTTCTGCTCCTACGCCTGCATCGCCACGCGCAGCCGGTCGAGCGCCCGGTGCAGGCGTACTCGCGCCGCGCCAGGCGGCATGCCTAGCGCCTGCGCCAGGGCTTCCCCGTCAAGATCGTGGTGAACCGCCAGCTGCAGCACCCTCTGAGCCTCCAACGGGATACGGTTCAGCAGCCCACCCAGCTGCTCATCTTGCTTATTCTCCGCTGCCTTTGAGCCGATCAGCTCAGGCAACCGGTCAAACACCTCGCCTTCACTCAGCCCAGCCTGCTGTCTCGGGACCTTGCCAAGCTCGATATCCTTCCCGAGTTCTTTTTGCTTGTGGTCGACCAGCCTTGATGCCATCCCCATCAGCCAGGCGAAGGGCTGGCCAGACAGGTCGAACTCGTCGGCACGCTCAATCGCCTCTGCTACCAGCTCGTCGAATAGCTCGGCAGCCATCGCGTTCGCCGAACGCTCAATAATCGCCAGCTTTGCCCTCACAACATAC
This sequence comes from Anaerolineae bacterium, assembly GCA_016927375.1. Lineage (GTDB taxonomy): Bacteria > Chloroflexota > Anaerolineae > Aggregatilineales > UBA3940 > JAFGMS01. The sequence continues at coordinate 872 of JAFGMS010000153.1, read as the reverse complement.
AGGCACAGTATGGGCAGCAAGCGTCCCTTCTCAGCCTCAATGAACTGCTTGAGATGAGCTTGTTTGGTTATATGTACCTCACTTCCATTCATAACAATCCTCATAGGCCCAGAGAGCTAGTATTTCGGGGCGTAAGTAAACCCATAGTTATGGCTTGTCCCGAAATACTTAAGCAGTTGGGCAAGATGCGTCTCTTAACCCTGGGTCTATTTATGCTCAACTGCACTAGTAGGCTCTCCACATTATCGTGCAAATCAACCAGGTTAGCATCACTATAGCATAGAGCATACCTATATGTCAATATTCTATATATAATGAAGTGAGCTTCATCAATAACAAGAGCAGGCCGCCCTGGCGCTTGAGCAGCCTGCTCACATTGTATTCATGGAGGTAACCCCTATGGTCACCCCGGCGTGGAGAGTCAACCGGGACAGGGCAGCCTTTTCTTCTTCACCCTGCCGGAGGCAACAAGCCGAAAGGAATAGGCCCTGGCACTAGTGGGTGTAGAGAGTGTCATCGGCAAGGCGGGTGACTCGATGACACCCCGCTGAGGTGCTACGGTCGAACGTAGGTAGGGTGGAGGGCAACACCGGAGGGCTGAAATACGAAAGGGCGAGAAAGCGAAATATAGTGCTCCAGCAAAGTATTCACCTGACAGCCGGATGTGATGGGTAAATGGGTAAATAGGTAATCAGAACGACAGCAAAGCGGTGCCACATATCCAGGCATGATGTTCTACCTGTTTACCTATTTACCTTTTTCATTTCACCCGCCACTTGTGCCATCTGCAAAAACTTATCTGGACATCTATATATGAGGGAGAATGGCCAGGAGTTAAGGAGACTGCTCCTCTATGTTATACTCAAAACGGT
>JAFGMS010000152.1 GCA_016927375.1 Anaerolineae bacterium | reverse complement strand
TGACCAGCGCCAGTAGCTCAATGGATAGAGCGTTGGTCTACGAAACCAAAGGCTGAAGGTTCGAATCCTTCCTGGCGCATCGCCTCCTTAACACCTGGAGGCGATTATCTTTTTGGGTTTCAACCGCGGAAAAGTAGGGCGAGAACTTGGACACCTTCAAATGAATAATGGGTACCGCACGGTCGGACTACATGCCATTCCAATCTTTCCCACTATTCCGCGTAGAACCCTTTTTTCGACCTATCGCACAATTAAGAATCTGTGTAAACTGGGTAAGTCGGTATGCATAGCGCGTAAATGGGGCTCAAATCGGGCGGGGAGCTTAAGTCGTGGGCAAAAAGATGTCTGCTCAATCGCATGAGTCTGTTGGTGTCGTTGAGCGGCTGACTGAGCAAAACCAGCGACTGGCTGAGGAGGTCAAGCGTCGCATTGATCAGCTTGCAGCTATCAATTCGGTTGCTACTGTTGTTGGCCAGTCGCTCGATCTGGAAGTAACACTCCAATCTGCTCTTTCTGCTGTCATGGATGTTATCAATGTCGAGGCCACTGGGATCAGCTTGATCGATGGGGAGAACAAGGAATTGGTTCTGCGGGCCCAACGTGGCTGGAAACGCGACTTTGTCAAGATGGGGATGCGGATACCAATGGGGCATGGACTGTCCTGGTATGTAATTGAGAATGACGAGTTGGTCGTGACGGGTGACGTTTCCCAAGATCCGCGTATCAAGCATCAGGCGTTCCAGGAGGAAGGTATCCAGGCACAGGCGCTCGCGCCAATGCACGCGCGTGGACGAGTGATTGGTATCTTGAGTGCATTGAGTTATGAACAATATATATTTACTGAGGAAGAGCTGTCTGTTTTGTGTGCCATTGCCGATCAGGTAGGGGTGGCATTGGATAATGCCTGCTTGTTCAGCGATGTTGTAAGCAATGAGAATCATCTGCGGGCTATTTTGGACTGCACTGCCGATATCATCCTGGCTGTCGATATGGACTATAATGTCTGTAGCTTCAATCATGCAGCAGAGTCGTTCTTTGGCCTGGAAGCTGGCCATGTAATCGGTTGTCAGTTTGAGCAGATCCGCTTGCCGGAACCATTGGTGCGTGGTTTATCGGAAGCGACCCAACGTCAGGATCGGACATCGCTGGCCTTTGAATTCAACTGTGAGGGGCCTGCGGGAGATCACGTTCTTTCATCTTCCATATCACCAGTGCTTGATGCTGGAGGGATGTCGCAGGGCTGGGTAGCTGTGATGGGTGATATTACCCATCTGCATGCTCTGGATCAACTGAAAACCCAAGTTATCCAGACGGCTGCTCATGATCTGCGCAGCCCCTTGGCGGCAATAAGGGGTGCGATTAGCCTGCTGCATGATGCTTTTGGCAAGCCTGATGAGAAACAAGAGAAAGTTTTTAGAGTTGCCTTCGATGGACTTAGCCAGACACAGCAACTGATTGACAACCTGCTCAATATTGAGCGTATTGAGTCTGGCTTGGTGATTGATCAGCATGTTGAGCTTGGACGTTTGGCCAAGCGAGTCATGGAAGATCAGCGTGTAGCCGCTGCCAGACGAGAGCAGAAGCTGGAAGTAGATATTTCGACGCGTTTGCCCATGATATATGGTAGCGATATATGGTTGGAGCGAGCGATAGCTAACTATGTGGGCAATGCTATCAAATATACTCCTCATGGAGGGACTATTCGGCTTGTGGTTTGGCGAGAAAAAGGCGAGGTCCTTCTAGAAGTTGAGGATAACGGGCCGGGAATCCCACTCGAGGCACAAAATCGTCTATTCGAGCGCTTCTACCGTGTCCCACAGAGCGCTGAAAATGACATGATGCAGGGTAGTGGATTAGGTTTAGCTATTGTTAAGCTGGTGATCGCACAGCACGGTGGGCGAGTCTACGTTCGGTCACAGCCTGGCAAGGGAAGTACATTTGGCTTTGCTCTGCCGACAATTCCATAGACACACAGTCCAATTTCGCGATATTATTACGATCTGCTAGGCAGAGATATACTCCTGCGGAGTGAGGATATGAACTGTGACCAGACTCCCCCAGCTTAGACGTCATCGACCTCGGTCTGTTACTGCGTATTGGCCCGTTGCGTTTGTTGCGGTTTTGGCCGGGATTGCTTTGCTCAGTTTTACCCAGCAGGGTAAGAAAACGATGCTCGACGTGCCCCTGGGGCCAACACTTCCAGCATTTGGCCAAGAGACGGTTTTGCTTACCCCGACGGCTGTTGTCGCTGGCAGTGTTCCGGTGGGCACGGTCTTGACACCTACACCAGTCGAAGGCCCTTCGGACGGAAGTCTCCAGGGTCCTTCTTTACCTTCCGGCGACCCGCTGTGCGATGGCCCACAGCAGCTTATCTTGTTGGTTATTGGTACTGACCAGATGGCCGGCTATGATAAGGGTCTGGCCGATGCTATTCGCGTTGTGCGGATTGATTTTGTCACTCCCAGCGTTTCGGTGTTGGCTTTTCCGCGGGATTTATGGGTTACGCTGCCTGGACTGGAGGGGCGGGGCAGCCTAGAGGAATACTTTGGAAATGTGACATTGGCGGATGGTACGGCTTTACAAGGCGATTATTCACGCATCAACGTCGCCTATTTTTATGGTAATCTCTATCACATGCCGGGCGGTGGTCAAACTTTGATGGCTCAGACCATCTACACTAACTTTGGCATTCCTACTGAAAACTACGTAGTCATGAACATGCAGGTCTTCGAGGACATGATCGATGCGATTGGAGGCGTCGACATCGAGGTTCCAAAAGATCTCAACGACTATCAGAAAGGATGGTTCTTCAAAAAGGGCTGGCAACACCTCGATGGCAAGCACGCACTGCAATATGCCCGTATTCGTCATACCGACAATGATTTTGGACGCGTCGAGCGACAGACACAGGTTTTGATGGCTGTGCGCGACAAGATCGTCCAACCCCAAACTCTTGCAGACCTGGCTCTCGTGATCAGCGATTCCTTGGATGATATGCTCACCGATCTGACCATGGCCAAGATCAACAGTCTGGTCTGCCTGGTGCCTCAGGTTGAGCCGGATCGTATCCAGACGTATGCCGTCACTGAAGATATGATTACCTCAGTTCGTACCAGCAAAGGCGCTGCAGTGCTGTTGCCAAACTACAATGCCATCAGTGGTGTGATCTATGAGTTTCTGTATGGTGCAGCGTACTGAGAAAGCGCTACCAGGCCTTTTCTCTACGAAGCTGAATTCGTAGCGGTGACTTTATCTGTTGGTGCCACGAAACATTAGGAGGCTCTGGTCAGGTGTTTCTTTTCATGGAGGTACATCTGGAACGAGTTGTACAGGTTGTGATAGACCACGTAGAAGGTTGGCCCAAGAGCTACCAGGGGATTGATAAAAGTCAGGGCCAGCCAGATGGTAAACGAGTTGTTCTTCTGGCCTAGTGATTGGCTGGCTTCTCTTCGGTATTCCCTCCCTCCAAGCAGCGCCCCAATTCCAAAATTGAGCACACAGATCGCTAGCGAGACCAGAGCGATCTGTATTAGGGTTGTCTGTGGCGCAGAAACTTCGTAAAGGAACGAGAATGTTGCCTTTGAGCTGACAATGAAAAGAACCAGTATCCAGAGGAAAAAAGTGAGAGACTTGCCTTTGCGGACAAAGTTCTGTGCCTGCTGGGGGAGGTAAGAGACGGCACGGGCCAGGATGAGTGGGACGAAAACAACAAATGCGACTGATGGCAATATCTCCCAGGTTGAAATTTCGATCTGTGTCTCTGCCAAGAGGGGTAGTGCAAAAGGTATCACCAATGCTATTGCAATGTTGTTGAGTAATACGGCAATAGCTACATATTCCACCCGTCCTGCCAGGAAGCCCATGACAACAGGGGCTGCAATGGCGGTTGGTGTGATCCCGCTCATGAAAGCCACCAATGCCAGATTCATGTCGATGGGGCGTATAAGAATGTAGGCTGCAAAGGGAATGGCCAGGTTTGCAAGCAATACCCAGACAATGCTCTTGTGGAATGAATGACGGTTGATCTTCATGTCTAAAAAAGAAAAGAAGAGCATCGTAATAATCAGGTATTGGATGAGGAAAGATAACACATGTGCTTGCGGCAGCAGTACTCCCACTATGATTGCCAGTCCTAATGACAGCGTTCTACCGTACAGCTTGCTCAGATACTTTAGCCTGGTATGAATGCTCACAATTAACCTGTTCATAGAACAATAGGTGCTGTCAGTAGCTTTATCGACAGCGCCAGTATCTGCTAAGGAATGAGAATTTGTTAACTTGCTCATCCATAATCCTGATTGCAGACTCTTAGGGGCAAGTTATTTAATCGCCATTCCTAATGGGCTTCCCAATGGTTGGAAATCGCTCCAAACCTACCAGCAGCAGGTCTGTGATGAGTAACCGTTCCTTAGGAAATTTCTCGTCTAACCTATCAAATAGCTCTTCGTGTAAGCGTATTTTTCTACCCACTGCTCGTGATCGATGGTCTCAACTCTTTGTACTGCTCAGGACTGAAATCTGTCAGACCTTCCATATTCAGCCATATGATAACCACAGAACGGCAGTATGGCGAATGGGTCTCGTCGCACTGTTTCTATCTGATATGCTGCAGCAGTGGTCTTTTTGGAACCCATCGTTGCTACTAAGTAGACGCCGGCGGGGCCATGAATCAGGCGTTCGGATGTGCCATCTTGCGACCACAGAAGGTGATCAAGAAGACTTAGTGATTAGGAATGGTTCATGAATCTGTGACATATGTGAGAGTTATTTGAAGCCCTTTGTTGGTGTGTACAAAGTGCTGGGATATGTCTTCTCTTACCACCAAAAGGATTCAAACCACAGATTTCACGGATTGCACAGATTAGTTTGGCTTTATCCGTGTAATCTGTGTAACCCGTGGTTTGAGTTGAGCGGCATCCTAGCGCTTTGGTGCGCTAATCCTTTTTTCAAGGGGCAATGTAACTACTCAGCTACCTGGTGCTTTCTACTGTAGCCATAAGTGATGCGTAAAAGGTAAATAGGTAAATGATATCTTCTCAAAAAAGAGGTGAGCCCGAGCATCACCCTCCCGGAGGTTTCAGTGTAGTTGCGCTCTCTGAGGTGCCAGTCTGCTAACCTCCAGGAAGGTTTGGCGGACATCCCCCGGATTATTGAGAAGATACGGTAAATATGTAAAACGTCATGCTTGCTCAACTGCTGATGAGTAGTTTTCTAATAACAGGCTTGTGCCGGAAACGGCTGTGTCTGGCCATTCTGCTGTATTTCTCATCCCTTCATCTCACAGCCAAAAGCTAACAGCTGATAGCTGAGTAGTTACTGATACTGTTGGCGAACTCAATTGTAGGGGGCTGTGAGGAAAAAGGCGTAAAATGACAGGGACACATTATG
>JAFGMS010000151.1 GCA_016927375.1 Anaerolineae bacterium | reverse complement strand
TGGGCTAGCCGGTGTTTTCTTTTTGAGTTCTCATTCACGGTTCCATAGGTCGATATCCTTCCGCTGCGGGAAAAAGAAAACGTGCCGATCATCTACTTTGCGTAGATGCCGGCACGTCATCCGACATTTCCACCAGACAACAATGAAGCTTCTGACAGGGCCGCTCTATTTCGCGGCCCGTAACGGTCATCGCCCATTCGCCGGGCCTGCCGCAGGTAGTGCTGCAGAGAGTCCAGCTTGATCAGCCAGGCGCGGCCAACACGCACGGCCTCCAGCTTGCCCTCGTACGCCAGGCGGCGAATGTGCTGGATGTTGTACCCGCTGAGCGCAGCAGCCGTTTCTGCTGTCACGCACTCATCGAGAACAATACCTTTTGCCGAACGGTTATCATCGATTTTGTGACGATAGTCGTCGTGATCGTCGTCGATACAAAACGAAAGTGCCATCTCTGAACCTCCTTACTGGTTCGAGACAGCACCCAGAGGCGGGGATGGATGGGAGTCGAACCCACCGGGGCTTGCTCCGCAACCCCCCAACGGTTTTGAAGACCGCGCAGCCCACCGGGACCGAACCACCCCCAGGCCACCAAAAGAATAGCCCGGCAGGCGGCGCGAGTCAAGTGTCTTGTTATCTGCTCGTCTCTAATTGCTCCCAATTTCGATGTAGTGTAAGCTCTGAGTGAGGCGTGAGACGTAAAGAGCCCGCCACATTGTGAAGATGGGTGGAACCAGTAATGACAGAAGAGTCTACTGCATCACTCATCATGCAGCATTCAGCACTTCTTTATGCAACCATCAATTGACTTGCTCAGCACTCTTTGTGTATTGCTCATCGTTATCTGACTGATCACTGAGAATTTCTTCCGAGAGGGAGGTTCCCATGGCAGAGCAAACCGCTCCTCAAGACCCACAGGTCCAGACCCTTCAACAAAAACTCGATGCTCTCAACCGGCTGGTCGAGGTCAGTCTGGTGATGAACTCGACGCTCTTACTCCAGCCGCTGCTGCAGTACATCATGGAAGCTTCTACCGAGATTACCGGGGCGCAGGCCGCATCGATCCTACTGATGGATAAGAACACTCACGAACTGCGATTTGCTGCATCGATTGGCTCAGACGCGGAAGGACTGGCCGGCATTACCGTCCCACTGGAGGGCAGCATCGCTGGGGCCATCATCAAGGAAAGCAAAGCCCTGGTCATCGATGACGCCAAGATCGACCCCCGTCACTACAGCGACGTCGATCGCAAGATCGCCTTCGAGACACGCTCGATCATGGGTGTGCCGATGCGCATCAAAGACCGGTTGATTGGCGTGCTGGAGGTGCTCAACAAATGCGAAGGCACTTTTGGTGAGGATGATACCCGTCACATCACCATCCTGGCTTCGCAGGCCGCTGTTGCCATCGAGAACGCCCAGCTGCTCTCCGCCCTTAACAAGGCCTACGATGAGCTAAGCAAGCTGGACAAGCTCAAGAGCGACTTCATCGCCATCGCCTCCCACGAGCTTCGAACCCCGCTGGGCGTCATCCTAGGGTATGCCACCTTCCTGAAGGACGAAGCCGAAGGTGAGGCCGTCGAGCATGCCGACATCCTGCTGCGGAGCGCCGTCCAGCTGCGCAACCTGATCGAGAATATGACCAACCTGCGTTATCTGCAGATCAGCGATGCTGAGCTGACCATCACCCCGGTGGTGTTGGACAGTGTCCTGTCGACCGCGCGTGCCAGCGTCATCGCGCTGGCTGAGGCCAGGGATCAGGAGCTGGCCTTTGAGCCTCCGCCCTCCAGCCTGATTGTCCGGGCCGATGGCGAACTGATGGTTATGGCGCTTACCAGTGTGCTCAACAATGCTATCAAATTTACCTCCCCCGGCGGCAAGATTACCCTCAGTGTCGAGAAGCGAGCCTCCGAAGCATGGGTAAGGGTGGCCGACAACGGGATTGGTATACCCAAGGAGCAGCTTGAGCCCATTTTCGATCGCTTCTACCAGGTCGAGGATCACCTGCGCCGCCGCGAGGGCGGATTGGGGCTGGGATTGGCCATCGCCAAGGCAGTCGTCGAGCGGCAGAACGGGCGCATCTGGGCAGAAAGCCCTGGAACAGATAAGGGCAGCACTTTCATCCTGGCCATTCCCCTGGCCTAGCAGTTTGTCGGAGAAGTAAACGAGATGGTAAATCGAGAGTATGAGTAGAAAATTCAAAACAGCCGATTACGAAAAGACTTGGATAGCGAAATGAGGTTGCGGGAAGTACTACTGCCGGAACACCTGGCACGGTTTATAGTCGACATACTCGCAATGCTTGACTTGAGCATAATATGTCAACATATAGCACACAGGGAGCGCCGCCATATGCGCCGGAAATACTGTTGGGGCGGCTGTTGTATGGGGACATCAGGGGTGTTCAGGTACAGTACCCGGATTAAATAGTAAAGGTTATCCGTGACGATCATCAAAGTGATAGACGCTCGACACAAAAGGGAAGCTCTTTGCTTGTTCCACCCCCCAACCCCTAATCCCTATCTGCATCGAGCAGATCGAAGAGGCTTTCTCTCACATCTTCGGGGATGGTTGTGTAGCACAAAGCGGCCAGCGCATCCAGGAAACGTGGAACATTCACCTGTTCGATAACGGCCCGGCGGCGCAGATCGCGGGGGAGGAACGGGTGAAAGGCTCCCAGTGCCAGCATCTTCTCGAAGCGCCGGAAGTCTTCTTTCAAATAACCCTCAACCTGTGTCTCCGTCCAACTGAAGGACTTGAGTGGTTTATCGGCCAAGCGCAGGCATAAACCCGGCACGGCAGTCTGCTCGACGCTGACCCGGAAGCGCAGCAGGTTAAAGAGCATAACCCCATAGACGTCACCCAGCCAGTGGAACCACCACCAGCCTTCCGGCGTCTCGACCAGGGGAGAGGTATCCGGCGGCAAGCCCAGCTCTACCGGCAGCATATGGGCAACCTCATAAGACAGCGATTTTCTCCCGGAGCGGTAGATCAGCCGCTCGGTGTCTTTCTCGGCGGGGACCGATGTGACCCAGACAGCCTCACCGTCAACCCAATCGACGTTCACCGGACGGCCTTCAAGTGACAGGGTTGATTGGTGCAACCACTGCCGGTTGATCTGGGCAATGACCCGGTGAGTATGCCGATCACGCACTTCAAGTTGTGCAGGCGTAACATCGATGTTGCTGTAGATGCTTAAACTGGGTTGGTCACTGGCCTGTTCATCGATCAGCCGGTTAAGCTCCGGCCCGGCCCGCCACTCGCCCGGCCTGCCGGGCTGCAGGTAGCCAAGCTGCTGCAAATGTCCCACTATCATCTCGATCTCTTGAGAAGACAGCATACCGTCAAACAGGGAAGCAATGGTATTGAGCCGCAGCGCGGCGGCAGGGCTTTGCTTGAGATAGCTGAAGATTTGTTGGACGGTAATGGAGGGGCGGAAACCGTTGTAAGAGTCGCCGATACAGTCGCCGAGTGTGTTGGCGATCAGGGTCTTGAAGATAATCTCTTCCAACGGTGTGCGGTAGAAACAGGCTACGTGCAGCTGCTGCCTGCGCCGGTTGCCGCGCCCGATGCGCTGGACGAGCGCATTGCCGTCCCCCGGCGGCCCGATCAGGACCACCACATCGATGCTGCCGATATCGATGCCCAATTCGAGCGTGCTGGTCGCAAAACAGACAGCAGCTTCATCAGTGGCAAACTGCTCCTCGATCTCATGGCGTCGCTGAGCCTCAATGTTTGAGTAATGTACATAGACCGCGCTGCCAAAAGGAGATCGGCGGCGAACGGCTGCTGCATAGCTTTCGACCTCAGAGCGGCTGTTGCAAAACACGATGGCCTTGCGCCAGTCCCGCGCGCGGAAAGTCTGCCAGTAAGAGGTAAGCTCACCGACACTGTCTGGTGAGAGCGGCAGATATGCCACATCGACGGATTGTCTTCCCGCTACTTCGATGGGCTTCGCATCCGGGAAGTAGCGGGCGGCAGCGGCAGCGGGATTGGTGACGGTTGCCGACAGGGCAGCGTATTGGATGATCTCGTCCGGAGCATGGCTGTGTTGTGACGCGTGGCGCCTGACCTCGCGCAGCCGGTTGAGCAGCACCCGCAGTTGGTCGCCGCGCGGCGTGCCGTCGAACAGATGGATTTCATCGATGATGATGCCGCGCAGATTGGTAAAGAGCCGGGCATGTGAGGTCAGCAGCGAGTCGACCGACTCGGGCGTGGTGATAAGAACGACAGACGGCTGCTGGGGATCGAAGGTAGTCAGGTCACGGGTCTTGATCCCAAGTGACAGATGCAACACGTCCAGCGAGGGGGCGATGCGCATCTGCAAATCGTTGCCCAGCGCCCGTGTGGGGATGATATAGAGCAGCCGCAGGCCGGATGATCGGTGAGAGCAGTGCCGCTCGACCAGGGGCGCAAGCGCTGCTTCGGTCTTGCCGCCGGCTGTCGGTGCGCACACAATCACGTTGTCGCCATCCAGTAAGACAGGGATGGCTGCCAGCTGGGTAGGGGTGAAGTTGCCATGCCGCTCAAAGAATGCCGGCCAGGCGCGGGGCAGGCGAGCTTTGAGGGCTAACCGGTCAGAGAGGTCACTCATAATCCCAGCCCGTCGGCCAACCTGCACACTTGCAGACTTGCCTACTTCACAGCCCCAGCCCGTCGGCCAACTCTTGTAAAGCAGTAGCGGATGCGTAGTCCTCGTGCAGATACAATAGGTCATAGATGGCGACTGCAATGCGGATCAGCTCGCGCAGGTTGATGCGATGCTGGGCCAGCGTCCGCGAAAGCATGCCGGGGACGGTCATCATGATGTCGGTATAGCCCTCGCCATTAGGCGAATAGTCGTAAGCCAACCCGTGATAATCCTGGAGCGTTCTGAGGAACTTGTGAACGTCCTTTTCGATGAAGCGATCATCCAGGCGCACCAGTTGCGAAGGGGCCAGCCACTCGTCAATCGGCATCCGGCTTTCACTCTCGGTCAGGGCAAACAGGAAGAACAAATAGGGCGATTCGGCAAAGACCAGGGGATAGTCGGCGAGATAGTGCTGAGGGATGCTTTCGGGATCGATGCGACTCTGGCTGCGTCCCAGGGCGGCGCTGATCATGGCCGTAAAGAAGGAATCGGCCCGGTCGCGCTGCTTGGCGCGCAGCAGCGAGTAATGCTCCGACTCATCGAGCAAGACAGCTAACCCGCTGTAACCGGAGAGTTTAGCCAGCCGGCTGATACCTGTCAGCAGGTAAGTGTACTGGCGAGCAGTATCCCCGATGCGGTAAAGCGAGGGCGGCTTTTTAATGCACGGCTTCAGTATTTTCTTTTGCAGGGCACGCCCGGTGATCCACTGGAGAATATCATCATAGGTGGTTTGGTTGCTGCATTCGCCCAGTGCGATCAGTGCTACCGAAAGCGGGCAGTGTTCCTGTAACGGCGACATAGCAGACAGATTCTCAACCAGCGCCGGCTGCCCGGCAGCGTTCTCCAGCAAGAACTGCAAACCACGCTCATTGGAGTCGGGGTACCGAGTTGATGCAGCAAGACTGCGATAGATGTTATAGGGTTTGCCGGGAGGAACTTCGACCAGGTCGAGGCCGGCATCCATGACGATGAAGTTATCTCGCAGGGCACGCCGGGCGGCCAGCTCGACAAAGTGGCTCTTGCCAAACCCATAATCACCGATCACGGCCATCACATCGCCGCCGCGCTCTTTGCTGCGCGCAAGGGCCCGGTTCAGGCTAACCCCTTCCGCTTCGAGACCAATAGTCAGCGTCTCGACGTCCTGCACGGGGACGATGCCAAAACGCAGTGCCTCTAGTGAGAAGCGGGCGCGCAGCTGGTCCTCGCTCAAGATCGGTTCACGCTCAGGCAGCGGCGTCATCCCAGGCCGGTCGTACTCTCTTTGCCAGGTGTCGACCGATTCCTGCTCGAACTCGCGGGCAGGCAGGCGAAAGCGCCGCCCGCTGGCGAACGCGACTTCCCACTCGTATCCTCCCATGTAGGTCTTGAGCAGGGTTCCCAGACCCAGATCGGGGTGTTCGACTCTTCGAGGTTCCACTGCATATACCTCAGTAAGGTGCTTGTGAAGCGTCTTCCAGGTGCATCAGGCTGTCGCTCTGACCCCGGATGGCCGCTTCTGCATATTCGTAGTTGATAACCTGCTCGCCGGCTTCCTTCTGCCTGAACCATTCCATGATCAGGGTTTTGATGAACAGGCGGCGGTGGCTGATGGCCAGGTAAGATTCGCGGGCCGCCTGCGAGAGCACTTCGACGTTCTCGGCCTGGATGTCGGCATCCAGTTTGTAATCGTAGGCGATCTCGAAGATAGCCTGGAGGCGATGGCCGATCTGTGTCAGCAGCTCGTCGTCAGGAATATCGAGGTGGTTCAGGTCGAGCTGTGGGCTGAAGGGATTGGTTTTTGAGAAGTAGCCGGGCGACTGGACGCGCTGTTGGAGGGCCGGGTACTTAGGAACGACATCGTGAATGAAGGCCGGAGGCACGGCGTACATGAACAAGGCGCCGGGCAGGTCCTCCCGGCAGCGGTCGATCACTTCGCGCAGGTTGTCGGTGGCGATCTTCTCCGACCTGCCGCCGACGCTCATCATGCGGTCGCCTTCATCGAATAACAGAGCCAGGCCGGTATATCCAATAGCGCGGACTACTTGGCACAGCGAGCGTAACATCTTGAAAGCGTTGCTGCGGCTCATGCGCTCGGTGACACCGATCAGTCGCAGGTCACGCATGTCCTCGGTGTTGACGGTCTCACCGTGCAGCCAGCGCGTCAGCGATTCCTGTCGCAGCTCCTTGCCGTATAGCAGCGCCTGGAAGTAGCCTTCTACGGCTTTGCGATAGCTCAGGCTGTCAACCGGCGTGGCGGCCAATGTCTGGAGAAAGGCGCGCACTTCGGGGATTTCGGCAGCGCCGGGATCCTCCAGATCGCCATGTGGCTGGACAATCCGCCGCAGCGTCCCTTCCAGAAAGCGTGTCAGCCCCCTCTCGTCTTCTGAGGTATCACCCAGTTCGTGCCAGATAATAGATGAAGCCACCGCTCCATACACTTTGAGCTGGTTGTCGTAAGGACTTTCCTTGGGGCTGAGATCGACCTTGCTCACGGCAAAGTTGCGCTGCCAGGCCCGGTCGCGCACGCAGTAAAGGAAGTGAGATTTACCGCTGCCGTAGTCCCCAACGACCAGCTTGAACACCGCACCGCCATCGGCCAAAAATGAGCCGAGGTAGTGCGTATCGATGGTGTTGAGCAGCGATTCATTCCCGACGTTGTAGTAGCTCACCCCTTTAGAAAGCGGTGTTCCTGATTGGCCTAAAACTTCGATGATCTGGCGAGCGAGGCGTGCTTCTGGCAGCATAATCTAACCCTTTTACGAACTCCGCTGTTCAAACTCGATGCCCGATATGTAATCCCCATCGTGCGGGCTGTCGCCGGTGACGATCCACATACTTTTGCTGGCGCTTTCTGCCTGTGACTTGGTCGCTATGTGGGGGACGACAACCCATCCTTCGTAATCTTGCCGTTCCGAGTAGACAAACCGGTCAAAGTCGTAAGCAAATTGCGCCGGGCTATAATCGGAGAAAGTGTTTTTGCTGGGCGTGGTGTTGAAGGTACGTTTCTGGCGCAGCAAGACCATCTCATAATAGCACTCATTGATGCTGACGCGCCCATTGTTTCGTTGGCGTTTCAGGTTGGCCATGGACCACGCCTGGTAGAACTGCTGGATCCAGAGCTGTCCATCTTCCTCGCGTTCCTGGATGCTCTTTACCTCGGCCAGATAAGCCTTGATCGTCCGCTCGATGCTGAGAGGGATATTACGAGCAACCTCCATCTTGCCGTAGACGATGGCGGCCTTGCGGCTGCCGAAATCGGCCAGGATCTCGAATCGGCCGGCCTCGAAACGCGGCGGGCGACCACCAAGGGCGATATCCCATTCCGCCAACTGCTCACGCAGTGCCACACCAAAAACGGCCCCCAACTGCTCCTGTGCCTGTTGAAGCTCTGTTTCCAATGTGGGCAGCAGACCGACGATCTCCTCATCGGTGATATCTGGTGATTGCAGCGTCGTGCAGGCTTTATGTAGCTTCACAGCGTCGGGCGGTTCACTATTGATGGCAGCCAGCGCGTCTTTGAGAGCCTTGAGGATCTTCGACAGGGTCCTGACTTCGCGGCGCAGATCAGGGGTGAGGGCTTCGGCAATGTTTTCTTTGAAGTTGGCCCGTTCTATGACCTGCCGGGCATGATGTACTACCTCCGGATCGAGTGCTGCGTTTTGCTCGGTGTATGCCTCGAATGCCTGGCCCAACTTGGTTAGCGTCTTGGCAGATCCACCTATCCCTGTTTGCAGCGCCTTAGCTGCTCTCAATCTCTGCGCATACGTATCGATTGCTGTCTCAAGAATCATGATAGTAGGTGATTCGGACATAGGAAAGCTTCCATTTGTGTTCAGTAGTAGAATATTGGTGCCCATTATAACGTATGAGAAGCGCTCGATAAAATACTGCCCAGGCCCATCTGTAGTATCAGCGAATTTTATCCTTTTGTCCGCGTCTTTCTGCGTTAAGGAATGGCGACCAAATAACTTGCCCCTAAGAGCCCGCAATCAGGATTATGGATGAGCAAGTTAATAAATTCTCATTCCTAGCCCGCGTCCCCTACCTACTGTTGGACGGCATCACTATCATTCCGTTGCCTGCCCGCTACCGATTAGCATCGCACAGCTCGGTAGGAACAACCATCGATGCCGAAGATAGCACAAGATGTACCAAGTATGATTAAGCCTGGGCAAAAGATCGACGCACGGGAACCCATCACCCCTCACGTAAAGAGCGGTTCCATCTCCAGTCTGTTCACCTGTCTTTGCATCTCTTCATCTGTGGGTGGCGTCTCAAAACGGCTGGCTGCGTCTAATACTCTGGGCAGAATATGAATATCTCCCACCGAATTCAGGAACAGCCCCTCATGCCCCAGAACCCAATGGATTGCCTTATCGATGTCGGGCTGCTCTTCCAGCGGCCGGTACCAGGTAGCCCGGCTGGGCTCATCCTCTCCCCATGGCTTATGCACGATGGATTTGATGGTTTGTACCGCTGCATTACGAGCCTGGCATAGTTTGACAAGATCCCAGAACTCACCTGCATACTGTTCGTTCTGTGCCAGCACGTAGCTAAACGGCAGCAGGACAGAGTCAAAATCGAACCGGTCCAGCGCCCGGCGATGCATGGCTGCTACCTTCAGCCCGTGGCCGGTAATGCCGATGAAGCGCACCAGACCTTGCTCGCGCGCCTCGATGGCGGCTTCCAGGGCCCCACCCGGGCCTAGTGCCGTCTCCCACTCTTGTGGGTCGATGAGGTTATGCAGTTGCAGAAGATCCACCTGATCTACCTGAAGCCGCTCAAGCGAGCGATGGATCTGCTCTCGCGCTTTAGCTGCTGCTCTCTCATCCGTTTTTGTAGCAAGAAAGAAGGTCTTGCCATGGCGTCCAATCCAACTGCCAATACGGAGCTCCGCCTCGCCGTAGCTGGCAGCCACGTCAACATGATTGACGCCAAAAGACAATGCCGACTCTATAGCTGCATCGGTCTCCGCTTGCGTGATCTGGCCAAAAGCCGCAGCTCCCAGAATGACGCGGGTGCTTGAATGTCCGGTACGCCCAAATGCCTGTTTTGCAATCATGATCAACTCCGTGATGAATATCTCTCTTTTCTTTGAAAACGGTTGAATGCCAAAGGTGACTGCTCAGCCGTCTTCTAAGTGTAGACCTGCTTGGGGTTTAAGCAAAACGACGCTGCTCATTCTGCTCTCGCCTTCACAGTCCGGGACAACCGCAAGATACCGGATCGATTGAGCATAGTAAGAGGCACAGCGCCCTTCAAATCCATCTCATCGATTAGCGCCGCACGACTCGCGCACGATTAGCTCGATGGGAAGCACCATCGATGCCGGGTGACGCCCCGGAAAATCGCGTTGAGCGATCAGAAACTGGATGGCGAAGCTGGCAATGGTCTGCTTGGGCACATTGATGGTTGTCAGCGAGGGGCGGACCATGCCGGCCAGCTCGATGTTGTCAATGGAGATAATGGCGATATCGTCAGGAACACGCAGCCCACAATCCTGGATGGCTGCCATCGCGCCAATAGCCGATTCGTCATTGGCAGCGAAAATCGCCGAAGGGGGATTATGCATATCGATGAGATCGAGGGTGATATCATAAGCAGATTGGGACGGTTTCGTGGATGTGAAACGCCGGATCAGCGTCTCGTCGTAGCGGAGGTTGTGCTCCAACAGAGCCTGCTTGTACCCCGTCAGGCGCTCATCGGGAATGGCCAGGAAGGCAATACGCCGGTGTCCCAAATTGATCAGGTGCTCGGTAGCCATACGCGCGGCTGCCGCTCTGTCGAAGATGACCGCCGGCAGGTCCAATATGGACTCTTCCAGGCAGACGATGTTATCTATGCGCTTGACTACGTCGAGAAGAAGCTCCTTATTTTCGGGTTGGTTGATAAAAGTAGGTAGGATGAAAATCAAGGCCGATATTTCATCCTTATGCACGTTTTTATTGAAGAAGATCGGGTCTTTCAGTGCATCGAAGAAGGCGAAAAAGCGGATGTGCTGCCCCATCTGGTGGGCGCTGTCGAACAGGCTGGATAGTATCTGATTGTAATAAGGACGCTCCAGCAAGTTATAGCTTTGCCCTCCCGTAATGATTCCAATAGAGTTTCTGGCAGCATTGCTTCCCATCTTCAGCCGCTGGGCATGCTCATTCGGGCGATATCCCAACTCTTTGATGGCGTCCAAAACGCGCTGGCGTGTCTCGTCCGCGACATTGCGGGGCCCATTATTCAGGACGTACGAGACAATCGATCGGGAGACCCCTGCCCGCTCGGCGACATCTTGTTGAGTAACTATCTCCTTCTTACTCATCAGATCCTTCCTAACCGCGCACTGTATTCCGGTACAGCAACAATAGAATGCACAACCAACATCTCTTGCCCTTCGAATTCACAACGACCGGCCAGCTGCGAGGAGCTGTTCTTGACAACTCCCTTGCGCAGTGGATGAAAAACCAGACACAGCCCCTTCTTTAGCACATCAGGCGCAAAACGCTTGAGGCCGATAGACCAGGGTCTGCCATCATAGAAATTATCAGCTACCAACTGTCCATCAATGAATGCCATGCCTGTATCGCCTTCATAAGTAATCTCAAGAAAGAGATCACTCAGGCCATCCAGTGCATCATCAGATAGAGTCAGCTGATACTTGCATGTGCTGATTGGCTTGACTTGCACATTGACAGTCTTGGCAGGCACCGACACTTGCATCGCGGTCCGGTCGTGGTCGTTCGCTTGCTCGACGTGGCCATCTGCGGCCGCAACAGCCTCATCAAGCGGCGGCCAGATGGTCATGGACATCTCCGGGGCACGGGTAGAGTATAACGCGATCCCCCCATTGGTAAACAGTAAATCGGCTGTACTTACTATTACCCGTTCAGCATCCCAGGCTGTACCCTTCCATGTATGTTCGGCTTCACGGCGGGTGAGCGTGGTGATCTTCACCTGCTGTCCCGAAGCCGTTTCAACGTCCAGGCTGTGTCCCTGCCCGATGTGCGGCCTGGTGTAAACCCGACCTTCCACGGCGTGCTGCTCAACGCCGCCGTCGATGTTCTTCACGGTGCTCTCCCGGAAACAGAACTCAACCTGGAGGCCATCTGGGGCAAAGTAGAAATAATGGAGGACCTCTCCATACTGCAAGATCGTCAAAGGCTGTGCGGTCGCGTACACCAACCGAGCGTCACCGAGCGGCTGGTTGATCGGGAGAAGGAAACAGACATCTCGCTTGATAGGCAAGCCGCCTGTCTCCGGAATTCTCACCAAACCGTCAGACGTCCGGATCTCTAAAGCGACATCTTCCCGATCACGCATCTCGGCATGGTCCTGGAAGTTGTTGATAAACAGGAACCCCATACCATCTTGGACACGGACACAATAGCGCACAGCACTCACGTCGCCCGGCTCGATAGCTCTGGCATTGTCCGGCAGGATCGTTCCCATCGGGCACAGCGCTTCGCCGTAGGCATCCAAAAAAAGGTGGATCAGCCTGAGGTGGTGATAGCTCGCGCGGCGGCCGCCAAACTCGCCCAGGGGGGCTTGATAATCGTAAGAAAGCTGCGGGTGCAGGCGCTCGTGGTTAAATCCATGCCTGCCAACAGGCGTCGTCCCGCCATGATACATGTAGTAACCCAGCCAGTTGCTTCCACTGCCTATGGCAACCAACGCCATGGCTTCTACACTTTCCGGCGGCACGACCGGGCGATTGCGATAGCGGATCTGCATGCCTCCCTGCATCTCAGCATACACAAGTGGGTAATGCTCAGGGACATAGTGAGTGGGACCCTCGATGGGTTTGGCATGACCATCTCGAAAAAGATAATAGGGCGATGGTTGTGGCTCCTCCACCCAGACAGGATAGGCATATCCTCCGTAGACAGGCAGGGTCTCCTCCTCGATGATAGGAGAGCCCCACGCAGTAAGCAGGTAGATTGGCGCGTCGAGACCTGCTCTATGGGCCAGAGCTTTCAGTGCTTTGAGATGGTCGACGCCTTCATTGCCGAGCGGGACCCATTCTCCGTCGCGCATGGGGTCGACGATCTCCCATGGGGAACCGGCATGCATGTACTCATTCTCGATCTGGATGGCGATAATGGGACCGCCGTCTTTGAACAGCAGACCATCTACCTGCCTGCCGACCTCGGCATAATAACGCTCGACGCAAGCCAGGTAGCCAGGCGCATTTGAGCGTACCTCAAACGGCTGGCCATACAGCCAATCAGGCAGGCCGCCATTGCGCCACTCTCCGTGCACAAACGGGCCGATGCGCAGCGATATCCAAAGATCATGCTTGGCGCACAGCTCGACAAACCGCCTCAAGCTTTTCTGGCCTTCCCACTCAAAAACTCCCCGCTCTTCTTCGTGAAAGCCCCAAAAGACATAGGATGCCACGGTGTTGATGCCGCCGGTCTTGATCTTGAGCAGTTCCTCTTCCCAGTATGCTTCCGGGTAACGGCTGTAGTGAAACTCACCGCTGGTGACGAAAAACGGCTTGCCGTTCAATGTCAGGTAGTAATTGGTCAGGTCGAGCCTGTTGCCCTGCCTGTCACTCCCACCCATTTTTAGGTGGCCTGTATGGATGGTCTTATCCAGTTTGTCGATATTGAGTGTGAGCGATGACACCATAGGGTGGGCCTCAAAAAATAAACACGATTGGTAACTACTCGGCTATCAGCTGTTGGCTCTTAGCTGTTAGCTTTTGGCTGTGAGATGAAGGGATGAGCAATACAGCAGAATGACCGGACACAGCCGTTTCCGGCACAAGCCTGTTATCAGGAAACTACTCATCAGCAGTTGAGCAAGCATGACGTTTTACATATTGTAACTGCTCAGCTCTTAGCTTTTAGCTTTTCAAGCTTCGATCTGTGACTTGTAAACTCAGACTGGCTACTCGTCACGTCTCACGTTTTACATATTTACCTATTTACCTTTTACGCACCACTTATGGCCACAGTAGAAAGCGCCAGGTAGCTGAGTAGTTACCACGATTGTCAACTACCCAATCTGTCTGCGCCATCAGGCTTATCGATAGGGGTACCAGAGATTTTCTGCCCAGGACATCTTCGTTCTGGGTTCGTCCATCCTTCGTCCATCCTTCGCTTGCCCCGCACACCGGACATACCGAGCCTTGCTCGCTCTCGTCCCTGTGCTGCGTCCAGAAACAACACTTTCTAGAAGTCGGTGATGCGTTTCATCCGGTCGCGATACTTCTCGCGGAATTGGGCATTGAGACGAAGCACTTCCTGCTCGCTGCCGGTAAAAGAACAGCGCAAGCAGTAGTATTCATCTTTATCCTTATCGTAGAGCATATCCATGTCGATCTCCCGCATCAGACAACGCGGACATCGATAGTTTAGCCTACCCTTTCGACCTTGAGCCATATATAGGTCTCTCCTTCTCTTTTTAGTAGATCGGTCAGGCCTACCAGTGCTGGCGGTGCCGTCAATCCTGGTAGGCCTCTGCTAGAGAGCGAGAATAGTCCCTACGGCCTGAGCTCGTTCATCGCAGGCAATGCGCGGTCATTGAAGTCAAACAGGGCCTGATTTTCCCAGGCATTCCCAGAACTGGGATCGGCCGGGTCCCAGCCGTTGCCAAGTACGCCGGTCCAGGTTGCATCCCAGTACATCACACCCAGCCCATGCCCATTGGGAACCGCCCGCACGATCGACATCACGTCGCGCAGCAGGGCGGCTTGCCCTTCCGGCGTGGCCGGGTAGCCTGCGGTTAGCTCGCTCTCCAGATCGATGATGTTCTCCCATCCATCGTCATCGTCCAGCGTGAAAACATAGGCCGTCTCTACCACAATGACGTCCTTGCCGTAACGTGCTGTGATGTCATTGAGATTGTACTGGAGATCGGCCAGCGAGCCGTGCCAGTAGGAGTAGTATGAGACACCAATCACATCGAATGGCACATTGCGAGCTGTGATGTTATCGAACCACCACTGGTACAGTCCGTTATCGCCACCGTTGGCAAGATGCAGCATCACCTTGGTCCTCGGTGAGCAGGTTTTGACCGCATCGTAGCCGGCCGTTAGAAGCTGTGCCAGGTTATCCCAGTTGGGCGGATCCCAGGTGTGCCCATCGGGCCACAGCATGCCGGAGTTCAGCTCGTTGCCAATCTGGATCATGTCTGGCGTGGTGTGCTGCTTCTTCAAGCTGTAGCACACATCGTAGGTGTAATCGTAGACAGCCTGTTTCAGCTCATCGAAGGTGTAATTCTCCCAGGCGGCCGGCTTGTACTGCTTGCCCGGATCGGCCCAGGTGTCTGAGTAATGCAGATCGACCAGCAGATCCATTCTGTTCCGCCGGACGCGCCTGGCCATCTCCAGCAGTTCCTCCTTATCATGATAACCGTCCGCCGGATCAACCCATACACGCAGCCGTGCCCAGTTCATCCCGTGAGAGGCCAGAATGCGCAGTGCGTCGCGCTCCTTCCCGTACTCGGTGCGGTAGACGCCACCGAGATCTTCAGACTTCTTCAGGCTCGATACATCTGCGCCGCGAACTGACAGCTTGGCCCGGCCAGGGACAAACTCGACGTTGTCGAAATTGGCCCAGTTGCCGGCATTAGCATCAGAGTATAGGCTGATGGTGCAGTGATGCCGGGTGACACGAGTAGAGACCACGATCTGCAGCCATTGAGAGGCCGGCGCAACCGGCAGATAGGTGCGCTCGTCATGACCGCCGCAGTCCTTTAGAGCGACATAGGCTTCATTCTGCCCCCCGCTGGACTTTACCCACACTTTCAGGGTGTACCAGCCTCTTGACAGCCCGTCGATGGTCTGTGAAGTCTCCACGACATATGGGTCTGGGCTCCAGTTAGAAAGGCTCCAGTCACCGGACTGCCCGCCCCATTCAGTGTAGCTGGTACCATCGGTGCCGGTGACGGTCCACCCTGTTGGAGAGGTGGTGACGTCGTTGTCTGCTTCAAAGTCTGGGTTGGCTACAGTGACATCAGCCTGAGCGCCGACAGCGCCAGGCAGTGCCAAGAGCATAGCCGGAAGTACGAAGGCAGACGCCAATAGAAGATATCGTTTCTTGAACATGTTTTCCCCCTTAGGTCTCTCGACCCCCAGTCAGGCGTTTGACCGCCTGATACGAACACTCACCGGTCATCCATCGACCGGATGACACACTACTCTTACGGTCGGAACCAATTCATGGCCGGCAGCGGCCGGCTGCTGAAGTCAAACAGCGCCTGGTTTTCCCAGTTATTGCCTAGCTGGGGATTGGTGGCATCCCAGCCATTACCAGGCACGGCTGTCCAGGTCGGCTCCCAATAAAACACGCCCCAGCCCTGACCGTCAGGGATGTTCTTCACAATGGTCATGATGTCTCGCAGGTTGTCTGATTGGCCGGCAGGACTGATCGGGTAATCAAAAGTCATCTCGCTCGATGAAGCATTGACTATGTTTTCTTCATCGTCTGCGTTGTCCAGCGTGAACGGGTAGCAAGTCTCGACCACGATCACCGGCTTGCCATAACGCGAGGCCATGTCGTTTAGGTTGCTCTGCAAGCCTGAGAGCGGCCCATGCCAGTATGAGTAGTGAGAGAGACCGGTCACGTCCCACTGAACCCCTTCCGATGCCAGGCCATCGAAGAGCGAACGCGCACCGGCGTTGTCGCCCCCCTCAGCCCGATGCAGCATGACGAGTGTGGAGTTGCTGCAGTCTTTCACAGCCCTGTAACCTTCCTTGAGCAGTTCAGCCAGGTTGCCCATATTCAGGCTGGCTCTGCCGTCCGGCCACAGCATGCCATCGTTGATCTCGTTCCCAACTTGAACCATGTCGGGAATGGTGCCCTGGGCTTTCAGGCTGCTGCATACATCGAAGGTATGGTCATAGACGACCTGCCTCAGCTGGGAGAAATCATAGTCTTCCCAGGCTGCCGGTTTGTACTGCTTGCCTGGGTCGGCCCATCCATCCGAATAGTGAAAGTCAACGAGCAGCTTCATGCCCAACGCTTTGACGCGCGAGGCCATCTCCACTACCCTAATCTTGTTGTTGTACCCATCGGGCGGATCGACCCACACTCTGAGGCGAATGTAGTTGACACCATGTTCTTTTAGGATTTGCAGAGCATTCCCCTGTTTGCCATCCTCGTAGTAGTACTTGCCCCCCATGTCTTCAGCCTTTTTCAGGCTGGACACATCGGCCCCCCGGATAGCCAGCCCGATTCCGCTGCCGGCAGGAAGACCGGATACCTCTTGTTCTATAGGGGTCAGCTTGCCTTCTCGATCTTGAGCCATGTGCGCAGCTCTCCTTTTCCCTTTACCTTCCTCTTGATACCAATGGTGTACATGGGCGAGAAAGCGAAACCTTCACGGAAGTATCCAGCAGCATCATCCGTATCAGTGCGCATGGTCAAGCGCGTATCTACCTGTGGCACGAGCACCTCAGCCAGGCGAACTCTCTCCACTGCGGCTTCACGGCACTGGTAGGCATAATCTATGGCTTCACTCTTGTCGGTCCCTTTCAGGCTCAATTGGACACCAGTCAGATCTTCGGGGTATTCGGTCGTGCCATAGCAGGCGGTGATGTACTCATCGATGGCAATTTCTGCCTGTGGATCGGTGGTATCGATGATGCGGCGGACAATCTTGACCTCGCCTGTGCCCTCGGCGAGGCGAAAGATAGATTGCATCTGAATGCTACGCTCGGAGAACTCAATGGTGACTGGATCGAGTGTCACGACCCGGGTATCGCCGTCTTCTGAGAAGGAGGCGGTGGTGCGGCAGGTACACAGATCGACCTCTTCACCCTCGCAGCTTAGCTTGCAGCTCTTTACCGCTCCTTCACCGGCGTAATGAGTGAAAAAGCCTGCCCGGTAGAGGGATTGAACCAGGAAGGGGTAGGAGGCATCTTGCATAGCCTTGGTGCCCACACCACATGGCCGGATCAGCTTGGCAGCATAGGGGCGGAGATCGATCATGGCACCGCCCTGGTTCATGTCAAGGCAGAAACGCATCCAGGGATCGACATACCAGAACTGCTGCCGGTTGGAGCCGTACAGAATGTCCTTCCACAGTGTACATTCAGGACGCGTGTAGGGTCGATCCCGGCGGTAGATATCGGCAAACTCGCTCATGGTGACATCGATGGCCTTACCCTCCTTCTTGAGTTGCCCATAATAGGCCATGCCGTCACTGTAGCTTTTGAGCAGAAAGTCGTAGTCAGCTTCCCATCGACCTTTCTTGCTCATCCATCCAGGACCTACGAACATCATGTTGTAGGAGTAACCGCGATTGTATTTCGCCATTGAGCGGTACTGATCGACGATATTCTTGAAGTAGGGGCTCTCACGGTCTTCATAGACCATACCGCGCAGGATGTTCTGCGGGTGGGTACCATAATAAGAGCCAGGCCCATCGAAGACTGCCAGCAGGTCGCGAGAGAGGTGTGGAATGGCTACGATCCCAATATCATCCTCCTTGTCAGAGGCCGGGCAATGGATATTCCGCTTCGACGGAATCCAGGGATTCCATGGGCCACCATCCATGAGCGTATACCAGGAGTTGTTGGCGTTCCAATAGGCCTTAGGCCCTTCTTCCCAACAGGTCGCAACGGCAACTTTGACCATCGGGTATCTCTCTTTGATGTAGTTGACCAATTCTGCATCCATATAGTAGGATCCAGTAGATGTGGGGTGGAAGCCGAATACCTCATAGAATTTGCCGAACACTTCATCCACGATTCGTCGCTTGGCATCTATAGGAAACAGCCAGATAGCCAACTCCTTGGACTTGAACTTCTCTCGAAATTCCTGGCACTGGAGACCAAGGAATGTGGAGCCAATTTCATCGCCATACTTCTCATGATGGTCTTTAGCGATGGCAGTTGCCTCCTCGTTGAACAGGCTGGCGTAAGTCATCTGGATAGTTGTGCGCAAGCCATTATCGTGTGCTGCCTGTTGTTGAGTACGGAATATGTTCAAGGACTCCCTCAGGACCTCACTCCTCGTGAGATCTTCCTTCTTGCCTTGTTCGGCCTCCTTCTGAATGTATTCGGGCACCATCTCTGGTCTGTGGATGATGGTTACATAGAAGTCACTCATGAAGTTTCCTTTTCTGTCTACGCTCTATGTCTTTCTATAGAAGCAGCAGCTGACTCAACACCTAACTATCAAGAAGCGGCTATTGACTTTTTTCTAGTAAAGAGTTTATACTGAGACCACACGATAAGTCAACACGTGTTGACAAGTTGTCTAGTTATCGCAAAACCCTAACGTAACTTTTTGTTGCATTCTCTGGTGCTTACCAGGGAACAAGTCCTATTGCATGAAGGAGGGAAGATTATTCATGAAGAAGGGAACTCTTTTTACCACATTGTTACTTGCACTGGTCATTTCGCTCGCTTTAAGTGCCTGTGACGGTGGAGCGACTGCTCCCGCTACTGAGAAACCGGCCACCGAAGAGCCTGCCACTGAAGAGCCGGCCACTGAAGAACCAGCCACTGAAGAGCCTGTCGCGACTATCCGAATCTGGGCAGACGATACTCGCACTCCTATCTTGCTCGAACTCGCAGATGAGTTTCAGGCTGAATACAATGTCGTCCTTGAAGTCGAGGATTTAGGTGTGGTTCAAGACATTCGCTCCCAGGTCATCATTGCCAACCCGGCTGGCGAAGGTCCTGACATCTTCGTCGGTGTCCACGACTGGCTGGGGGGGTTGGTCGAGAGTGGTCTGGTCGCACCTATCGATCTGGGTGATAAGCAAGGTGAATTCGTCGAGTCAAATCTGGAGGCTTTCACCTACACAGACGGTGTTCTCTATGGCTTGCCATATGCCTCAGAGAACCTGGGATTCTTCTACAACACGGAGCTGGTCCCCGAACCGCCCACAACCTGGGATGAGGTACTTGAGATTGGCCGCACGCTGCAAGCAGAAGGTTCGGTTGAGTATGCCATTGCCGTTTCAACCGGCCCCGGGTACAATGCCTTACCTATCCAGACAGCATTTGGTGGTTATGTCTTTGGCGTGGATGATAGCGGTGCCTGGAATCCGGATGACGTTGGCATTGATAGCCCCGGCATGATCGAGGCCGTCACCTGGATGACAAACGCCGTTGACGAGGGTCTCATGCCTGACACCTTTGATTATGAAACCGCCCACTCATTGTTTGAAACCGGTCAGATCCCATTCCTGATGGCTGGCCCATGGGCGTTGGATCGTATTCGTGCCTCGGAGGTGCCCTACGCTGTAGCTCCCTTCTTCCCTGATGATGGCGTTCCGTTCCTCGGCGTCCAGGGCTTTATGATCAATGCTTTCAGTGAGAATACATTGCTGGCCCAGGCATTCTTAACCGAGTTCGTTGCGACTGAAGATACGATGCAGCAGTTCTATGAAACTGGCAACCGTCCATCTTCCTTAAAATCAGTCCTGGAAAATACTGATGATCCGGATCTGAAAGCAATGGGAGAAGCAGGTGCCAACGCTATGCCAATGCCGAATATCCCCGAAATGGGTTCTGTGTGGAGCGCTTGGGATAATGGCATTACGCTGGCTGTGACCGGGGAGCAAAGCCCTGAGGAAGCCATGAGTGACGCAGCACAACAAGTCCGGGATTTAATCCGTGGGGCGCTGGCCGGTATGGTTAACTTACCTGGTGATTACCAGGCCCTCGTTGGATGCGGTGCTGATTGGGACCCCGCCTGTGAGGCAACAGCCATGGAAGAGGGCGAAGATGGCCTTTTCCGGCTCACTATAGAAGTGCCGGCGGGTGAATACGAGTTCAAGGTTGCCCTGGATGGTGACTGGACAGTCAACTACGGTTCTGATGGCGAGCAGGATGGTCCTAACTATCCGCTCAGCCTGGACTCTGACAGCACAGTAACGTTCATCTACGATCCGGAAACCCACTTGGTGGAAATCACAATCGAGTGACAAACAATCAACAAACAAGAAGGCCGGGAAGCTCCCGGCCTTCTTGTTTCGCTCCCGATATCACTTACTGAAGAACGGAGGTGCAGATTTGGCTTCCATTGCTTCCCAAGACGAACGTGATGTAAAGGTGTCTGATTCGCGATCGCCCCTGCCTCGGATAGTCCGTCTGGTGCTTCTCATCGCCGGAGACGCTGCAGTCGTTTGGTTTCTAATGCGACTATTCTCATTGGGCTATTTCCCATTGGCAGCTGCGATCATCATCATTATGCTTGGTGTCAACATAATATTTCTGCGCCAGGAAGCTTACCCGATTCGCTGGATGGTAGTCGGTCTGGTGTTGATGGCATTGTTTACTATCTATCCCATCTTTTTTACCGTCTGGGTTTCGTTTACAAATTATGGCGAGGGCCACCTCATCACTAAAGAGCAGGCTGTCGATCAGATTGAAAGAAGAACTTACCTTCCTGAAACAGGCAAGGCATATTCTTGGACGGCCTATAGGTCTCCTGAGGGAGATTATGCGCTCTGGCTTCAGGATGCAGAAGGAAAAGGATACTTGGCAACACCCGGTGAGCCATTGGCCCAACCTCAATCTGGTGAATTGGGGGTTGGCGAACTCGATGATCAAGGCGTCCCCCAGAGCATCGAGGGCTATCAACGACTGAATGCTATCGTAGCAGCTACAGATAGCAACCTGGAAAATATACGGTTTGGAGAGGAAGGGAATACTATCCAAATCCGATCACCATCGGAAGCGGCGGAATTGGTGCCCCTGTATGCTTATGATCCTGACCAAGATGCAATGACTAATCAGGAGACAGGAGCCACATATTCGAATATCCGGGGTACTTTCTCTGCCCCGGACGGCAGTGTGATTCGACCGGGTTTTATTGAGACAATCCAGTTTTCGAATTTCAAAGAGTTTTTCGTCAGTCCTGCTCTACGTGGCCCATTGGTCCGCATCATCGCCTGGAATTTCGGTTTTGCTTTCTTTAGTCTGCTATTGAATTTCGGATTGGGACTGCTAATTGCTGTGATGTTCAATGATCCGAGGTTTCCCTTTAAGCGGCTCATTAGAACCCTATTGATTATCCCTTATACTGTTCCTGCCCTGTTGACCATCTTAATCTGGCGAGGCATGCTTAATCCTGAACTTGGTGTGATCGACCGCGCTCTTGAGGGATTGATCGGGTGGGCACCTCCGTGGTTTACCGACCCCGGATGGGCCAAGATAGCCATTCTGCTCATCAATCTCTGGTTGAGTTATCCTTACTTCATGCTGATCTGTAGTGGGGCGCTGCAATCAGTTCCAGAAGATCTCTATTCTGCCGCTCAGGTGGATGGAGCTAACGGATGGCAGCAGTTTTGGAAGATTACGATGCCTCTGCTTCTGGTTGCTGTTGGTCCTTTGTTGGTTGCATCATTCGTTTTCAATTTTAATAACTTCAACCTGATATATATCTTCAATGCCGGTAATCCGCCTATGGCTGGCACGCCCACGCCTGCCGGGCACACGGATATCTTGATCAGCTATGTATATAACCTCGCTTTCACAGCCAGCCGTGGCGTCGACTATGGCTTTGCTGCAGCAATAACGCTCATCATCTTCTTAATTGTTGGCGCAATTACTCTGATTCAATTCCGCTACACTCGCATGTGGGAGGAGGTCAGTGAAAATGTCTAGCCACTATCCCGCTAAACGCTTTGGCACTTCAGTCACCATACGGCGCAGAATCAGCATTGGCTTGCGCTTGATCCTTGCGATTTTCCTGATCATCTTTTCCGTATTCCCAATCCTGTGGGTGATCTCAGCCTCGTTGAACCCAACCGGCTCTCTTGCTACTCAAACGCTGATCCCGGCAAAACCAGGACTTGGAAATTACCAGACTCTGTTGAATTCAGGTGAGTTTCCCTTCTGGACATGGTTTGGGAACTCGCTCAAAGTTGCGTTGATCACGGATGTGCTTTCACTTTCTATTACGACAGTAGCAGCTTATGCATTTTCGCGCTTCCGTTTTCGGGGGCGACAGACAATGCTCAAAGCTATTCTGCTTATTCAGGTTTTTCCTGCCCTCCTGGCACTTGTCGCTACATTCCTGATGATATCTCAGATTGGCGATGTTATTCCCTCCATTGGCCTAAATACCCATGGGAGCTTGATTCTGGTGTACTTGGGTGGTGCGATGGGAGTCAACATTTGGCTGATGAAAGGGTTTCTCGACACTATTCCACGTGATATTGATGAGTCAGCCATGGTAGACGGTGCCACTGACTGGCAAATCTTTACAAGATTAATCCTGCCTTTATTGCGCCCAATCTTAGTCGTTATCGCGATCCTCAACTACATTACTACTTATAGCGAGTTTGTTCTTGCACGGGTTCTATTGAAGAGTTCCGAGAAATACACTTTGATGGTTGGCCTGCAAGTTTTCGCAGGCGCGCAATTCAATCAGCGTTGGGGAGTGTTTGCCGCCGGAGCGTTGATCGGCGCTCTGCCGATCATGATCATCTATATTGCTCTCCAGGATCAGATCGTGGGAGGCTTGACTCAGGGTGCGGTGAAAGGGTAGTTTCCGGGCACAGTAATTGGCCATACTATCCAAATGTTTGGGTGTGTTTCATTT
>JAFGMS010000150.1 GCA_016927375.1 Anaerolineae bacterium | reverse complement strand
TCTTGAGCATGTCGTCGGATTAAAATCCGGCAAGTACGGGTGACAAGTGATGCTTTGCATCACCCATATCCGTCACCAGCACTGAAATAACAAGTTTACAGTTGTTAGTTCTTGGTAATTGGTTCCTAGTCTTTGTCCATGAGTACCTGAGAAGGTTGAAAACGAGTCTAGAGAGGATCGAAAACGAGTCTAAACAGGATTGCAAACGAGTCTAGACTCGTTTTGAACTAAAAACCAAGAACCAAAAACTGATATTTACAGCTTTTGGAGAGAAGAAAGATGTCCTCGTCAAACAACAAAATCCCTGTTGCCGTATTGGCGGCAACAGGTACAGTAGGCCAGCGTTTCGTCAGTCTGCTGGCCGAGCATCCCTGGTTCAAGGTGGTCGCGGTGACGGCCTCGGAGCGCAGCGCCGGGCAGCGCTATGCAGACGCTGCATCCTGGGTGGTGCCTGGCGAAATCCCGCCCGGCGTGGCCGATCTGGTTGTCCGCCCCACCGATGCGGACCCCGGCGATGTGCCGCTGGTCTTTTCCGCTCTGCCCGGCAGCGTCGCCCGCGAAGTCGAGCTGGCGCTGGCCGCCAGGGGATATGCCGTTTGCTCCAATGCCTCTGCATTGCGCATGGAGCCTGACGTACCGCTGATCGTCCCGGAGATCAACCCCGACCATATTCATCTCATCAAGGCTCAGCGAGAGATGAGAGGCTGGTCCGGGTCGATCATCACGGCGCCCAACTGCGCGGTGACCGGTTTCATCTTCCCACTTAAAGTCCTGCATGAAGCCTTCGGGATAGAGAAGGTCAACGTAGTGACCATGCAGGCCATCAGCGGGGCCGGGTATCCGGGTGTTTCCTCGTTCGATATTCTCGATAACGTTATTCCTTTCATCAGTGGTGAGGAAGACAAACTCGAGACTGAGCCGGCCAAGCTTCTCGGTAAGCTGGCTGATGGCAAGATCGACCCGGCCGGCTTCATCATCAGCCCGCAGGTCAACCGCGTCCCCCTGATGGACGGTCACCTGGCGGCGCTATCCGTCAAGCTGGCGAAGGATGCCGGTATGGACGAAGTGAGGGAGGCGTTTGGAAGTTTCGTCGCGCCGGAAGGTGTGCGCGACCTGCCCAGCACGCCGGAGCGGCCGGTTATCTTGCGCAGTGAGGATGATCGCCCGCAGCCTCGTCGTGACCGGGATGCCGGAAACGGTATGTCGGTCAGCGTGGGGCGCGTGCGGCCCTGCCCGGTCTTCGATGTAAAATTGGTTTCGCTGGTGCATAACACACTGCGCGGCGCTGCTGGTGGGGCCATCCAGAACGCCGAGTGGCTGGTTGCATCGGGTTACCTTGGTGAACAGACATTGGAACGTTTACACGTTGGCACGTTAGCACGTTAGCATGCTTACACGTTGAGACGTTGGCACGTGGCAGTCAACCAACGTGTCAATGTTCTAACGTGATAACGTGCTGACGCCGTAGGAGGTGGGGGATGGCAGAACTAGTCAATATGCCCAAGCTGGGATTTGACATGCAGGAAGGACAGCTCGTCAGGTGGCTCAAAGAGCCCGGCGATCCGGTAAAGACCGGCGAGCCGCTGGCCGAGATCGAGTCGGACAAGGCTACGATTGAGGTTGAGTCTTATGTTGAAGGCACGATGCTCCAGCACCTGGTCAACGAGGACGATTGGGTGCCAATTGGTGCGCCTATCGCGGTGGTTGGCAAGGAAGGTGAGGAGGTGGATCTGGAGGCGCTGGGAACCGCAGAAGCGGCGCCCGCAGCCGAGCAGGGCGCCGCTTCTGCGCCATCGAAGCAGCAGAAGAAGTCCCCTGTCCCCGTCGCCGCTCCGGATGGCGGCAACGGGGATGGGCTGCCGGGCGGCGTCCGGGCCAGCCCGCTGGCAAGACGAATCGCAGAAGAGCACGGCTTGAACCTCGGTCAAATCGATGGTAGTGGGCCGGGCGGGCGGATCGTCAAGGCAGATGTGGAGGCGGTCAAGGAAGGTACGGCGGATGTAAGTCAAAGGCCTGCCCCAACTTACACGCCGGTCCAGGCCGGCGCCGAGGATGAGACCATCCAGACGCCGCGCATGAGAGCACGCATCGCGGCCCGGATGATCGAAAGCAAGACGACCGTGCCGCACTTCTACGTGACGAACGAGATCGACATGCAGGCAGCGCTCGATCTGCGGAAGGATCTCAATGAACGCCGGGCTGATGACGACAAGATCACCGTCAACGATTTAATCGTCAAGGCAGCGGCCTTGGCAGTGCGGGAGTTTCCCAACCTGAATTCATCCTACAACGGCGAGACGATCATCCGGCATGGCCGGATCAACATCGGGATTGCTGTTGCGCTGGAAGGTGGGCTGATGAATGTGGTCAGCAAGGACGCTGCTGTGACCCCGCTGACCATGATGGCACGCAGTCACCGCGAGATGGTCGCCCGCGCCCGTGAGGGTAAGGTCAAGCCGGACGATGTGGAAGGCGAGACCTTCGCTGTCTCTAACCTGGGCGCTTATGACATCGATCACTTCATAGCCATCATCAATCCGCCTGCTGCGGCTATTCTGGCAGTAGGCTCGGCCCGCCAGGTGCCGGTAGTCAAGGAAGACGGCTCATTGGGCGCCGGCGCGCGGATGAAAGCGACCATCAGCGCCGATCACCGCGTCACGGACGGTGCTGAGGCGGCCAGGTTCATGCAGCGGCTGAAGGAGATCCTGGAGGACCCGCTGAGGCTGTTGATGTAGCCTCTCGGTGCCCTTTACGAGCGTCACATCGGGCCACACTTACATGCAATGAGTGTGGCCCTTTGTTGTTTGGTGAAGAGGTAATGTTCTTCGATGGCGGTTCTGGCTCAACGCGGAAAAGTGGGGGCTGGGGCAGCCCCTTTTCCCGATTATTCCGCGTTAGGGTCCTTTCATTCTCCGAAATCGGCGGTTGTTTTGTTCGCCTTCACCCCCTCTGCCTCGTTCCACGAGGCATCTCCCCCGCGCAGCAGGGGAGAACAAAGACTTTCTTGTGTGAGATCCATGGGAGCTAAACCCTTTTGCGGCAAGAATGAAAAAGCCCTATTCCACAGAGCCCCGCTGTTTTCAACAACTTGCCCGTCAACCTGGGAACCACCATGCCGTGCCCGCAACGCCCGGCCCCAGATGCGTCCCGATGACGGCACCGATACCGCCGCGGAGGAGCATCTCGGGTTGGAGAGCGGTGAGAAGCTCGCCGGCCAGCCATTGATAGGCTTCTTCATCCTCCCCATGCCCAACAGCCAGATGGAGGCCGGGTTTGCCTCGGGCATCTTCGATGGCCAGATCGCGCAAGGCGGCCACGGCTCGTTTGTGAGTGCGAAGCTGCTTGATGGGCTCGAAGATACCGCCTGTCAGCCGCAACACCGGCTTGATATCAAGCAGCGTGCCGACCAGGTGCGCTGCCCGCCCGATGCGCCCGCCCTTGGCCAGATAGTCGAGCGAGCTTGGCGTGATCAACATCTGCATCTGGGCTCGCATGGCTGCCAGCCGGCTGAGGATATCATCGAGCGGGGCATCCTCAAGGGCCATGCGTCCTGCCTCCTGCACCATCAAGCCTTCACCCAGCGAGCCGGACAGTGTATCGAAGATATGGATGTTCGCACCGGTGAGCTGGTTGACGGCCTGGCGCGCTGACGTGATTGTTCCGCTGAGGGTGCCCGCGATATGGATCGAGAGGATAATCGTCTCCGGATCATCTGCCAGTATGCTTTGGTATGCCAGCAGAAAATCGCCCACCGATGGGCTGCTGGTAGTTGGCAGCTGTGGGGCTGACGCCAGCCGTCTGAAGAACTCGTCCCCGCTGATATCGAAGCGGTCGCGATAGACTTCCTGGCCGAAGTTAATATGTAGAGGGATCAGACAAATATTATATTGGTCCACGATCTCCTGGGGGAGGTCGGACAGCGTGTCGGTCACGATTTTGATCATTGGTTGATGTCCGTTGGTGGCTCAATCTTACGCTAGTACAGTTGGGCATAAGTTCGTCCCCAGTTTCAGGCGGTCTTCCCAACTGTATAAAGTACTTTGCGCTGTGCTATCTCACTGTATACGACTTTCCGCCGCAAAGTACTAACCTGTGCCGCGAGGTGACCACCAGCATATCCCCAGAGTCCCTGGTCCCATGAGCGAGGCAACGCCCGCCCCAATCTCAGTAAATAGGAGGACTTCAGGGTTCAGTTTGTATTGCAGCTCATTTGCAAGCTGTTGGGCCTCAGCTTCGCAGGCTGCATGCATGATCCCCAGCTGCAGTTTTCGTGTTCCGCGCTCAAGCCTGAGTATCATGTCTCTTAGGGCTTCCAGTGCCTGGGCACGTGTACGATGCTGCCTGAAGGGGATGATCCTACCTTTTTGCAAAGTGAGTACCGGTTTAACATCGAGTATCCTGCTGAAAAGGTGTCCCATGGAACCGATTCTTCCTGTGTGCGCCAGATAGTCGAGCGTATCTACTATGAAGTATTGCTGCATGGCATTTCTCATGGTGGTCAAATGGTCGGTGATCGTTCTCGCCGAATCGGTTTTCTCGGCCATTCTTGCTGCCTCCAGGGCCATCAGCCCTTGCCCGACGCCTATAGACAGTGTATCGAAAATGTTGATATCCAGATCAGAAAAGATGCCGGCTGCCTCGTTGGCTGCGGTTATTGTCTCTGTTATTCTTCCCGATGTATGGATCGATAGGATGGCGGCATCCGGGAAAGCTGACCGGGTCTTGCTGTACAGAGTTCTAAACTGTTCAGGAGTTGGTTCTGAGAATTCCGGAGTCTCTCTGGTGCTGCCAAGCCGGTGATAGAATTCGGCATTGGATATCTCGTAGTGATCGAGAAAGATCTCGTCGCCGAATGAGACACGCCCTGGAACAAGGGTGATTTTGTGCTGCTGTAGAATATCCTGCGGCAAGCACGCCCCTGTATCTGTCACAATCTTGATCATGATGTGTCTGATGCTGCCTTTCTCGTGCGCAAGTGTGCAGGTTTGTTGTGTGACATGCAGTCAGCAGCCACAGGCTGACAGGTGACTGATTACCTATTCTGAACTATTTTGGCCTTTAGAAAAAGAGCCTCATCGGTGATGCTGCGTGCCGATAGCCGGACGCTTAACCTGCATCGATGATCTGATAGTCTGTCTCGATGGGTACAACGAGTTTCAGAAGATTAGCTACCGGGCAGTATTTGGTCATTGAAAGCTCAATGGCACGCTCGACGGCCGCCGGGTCTATCTGTTGGCCGGTAAACACGAATGTTACCCGGATATGTGTATATACTGTGGGATGCTCGTCGGCGCGATCGGCGTGGGTGTGCACTTCAAGGTCGCTTACATTTTGGCGTTTCTTGCGCAGGATGCTGATCACATCCATGCCCATACAACCGGCCAGTGCAACCAGAACCAGCTTGGCAGGAGAAACCCCTTTTCCCTGACCGCCGGCAGCCTCTTTAGCGTCGAGCTGTATGGCAAAAGCGTCCTGGGTCTCATCGTCGGTGAAGCCCTCAAAGTGCATCCCGTTGCGTAGGATGACTTTTGTCTCGTGTGTGTTGTTCATAATCCTGCCCTCATTCTATCTGTGTGATGGTGATTGAAGCCTGGTACGCTGATAGCTGTACCACCACCATCCGGCCGTGCCTCCTGCCATATCGACGGCCAGATCCCAGAGTGATGCCAGCATGTGTATCTCGTGGCGGTACAAGCTCTGCAAGGCTTCTTGCCCAATTCCCAACAGCAACACCAGACCAACCAAAAATATACCATTACGCATTATATCCTGACTGCCTGACAGCCTTAACGCCTGGGCAATCAGCCAGGCCTGGATGGCGAACATCAGCAGGTGCATGGCAACGTGGCGAGCCTCAAAGAGCAGCAGATCAAGACCGCCTTCAGGAGATGCATCAACCCCTGCTGTCAGCGCGGTGGCGATATACAAAGTGATCAGCCATGCAACTGAGGCGATTGTGTGTTTATCGAGATACATAGCCGTCCAGTGGGTTTTGTTGGTTATGTGGCTCATAATATCTACATTATACGTTATCCGATGGTTGAGCCCAATTCTGGGAGGTGTGGCCGGACGGAGGTGGGACGAAAGTGAGCTCAGTCTGATGGCACGATGGGTTTCTTGATTACGCATAGCCCTCAAAAAGGCCGGAACAGATGTTATAATTAGCGCAGCATAGATACTGTTACCAGAGGGGCTCATTGTCCGGGTTTGTCTTCTATGCTAGACTGATCTTCAGATACGGAAGAATAATAATGAACCTACCCACTCGTTTACAGGAAGCACGTCGTTTTATTGAAACACTCGATCTTCAGCAGATCGAGGCTTCGGTTGCTGATGAGACACGCGCCCAACTGGTCATTGTTGGGCCGGTGAACTCGGGCAAATCTACACTTTTCAACCGTCTCAAAGGGCAAAAACTATCACCGGTGTCTGCTGTGCCAGGAACAACTCGCCGGCTGGTTGGCGAGCATTTTGGCCCATTTATGTTGGTCGATACGCCCGGCCTAGGCGAAGTTGCCGGAAGCGAACACGCTGCTGATGCTCTGCAGGCAGTCGAGCAGGCAACTGTGGTGATTCTTGTCCTGGATGCGGCAGCGGGTGTACGCCAATCTGATGCCGAGCTGCTTCGTCAAATTGGGGCAATAGGGCTGCCGGTGGTAGTAGCACTCAACAAGATCGACCTGATACGCCGTGATCTCAAGCAGGTCCTCTATGATGCCGAGGTCAAGCTGGGCGTGCCGGTCGTCCCGATTTCGGCCAAGAAAGACAAGGGCATCGCCGATCAGCTCATTCCGGCGGTTATTGAATCACATCCGCGCATGGCTGTGACGGTGGGACGTGCTTTGCCGCGCTACCGCAAAATCGCTTCCGCAAGAGTTGTGCGTGAGTCGGCGACTATTGCTGCTTTTATGGGTGTGGAGCCGATACCGCTGGTCAGTCTGCCTTTTCTGATTACCGTTCAGGTTCGAATGCTGCTCCGGTTGGCAGCCATCTATGGCCAATCAATGGGAGTTGCCCGCGCGCGGGAGCTGATCAGTGCCATTGCGGGCGGTCTGGCGATTCGCTACGCTGCCCAGGAACTGGTCAAGTTGATCCCTGGCCCTGGTTGGTTGATCTCCGGTGGGGCTGCCTGGACAGGCACTAACGCGTTGGGCAGGGCCGCAATAGTCTTCTTCGAGAGCAGTCAAAAGACCTCGACGAAAGAGCTGCGGGCTATCTACAAGCGCCTGCGCTGGCGGGTACGTCAGCCAGAGACAGGACTGACTGACGAATATGAGCAGCCCTGAGCCGGTTTCCCTTGTGCGCTTCAGATCGGCCTGGCGCGCTCCTGATGTCGAGCCGACTAGCCGTCAGCGTGCCGTTGCCGTCGGGATATGGCTCGTTGCAGTTGCCGTAACTTTGGTTATTAGCCATGCAATTGACTGGGTAGGAGAATGGCCCGAGCTGGGCACCTTTCTCCTGTTTTACCTTCTGCCGGTACTCCTCAGCACCCGTCTTCCGGGTGGCATCTGCGTAGGGTTCATTAACGGTGGTATCGTCATTATTGCACTGGTGGGTGGATATGAGCGGGCCATGCTGGTTGTGCTGTCCGGGTCATTTTTGGTTGCGACGATCGGCGCGCTGCTTACCAGATTGCTTCATCTACCCAGGGCCTATCAAAGACTCTCTCTTTACGAGTCTCTCTACTTTGGTGCAGTCCACAGCCTGAGTGCATTTCTGTCAGGGTGGCTTTGCCAGTTGCGGGGAGGCGAGCTTCCTCTTGATGTGATGGCCGGTCCCCAGAGCCTATCTACCCTTGTGTTTATAGCCGTCATCTACTCCGGTTTGAGTGCGGTGAGCACTTATGCTTGGCTTGTTTTGGGTGGTGTCTCCCCTATCTCCTGGCTTGCAGATTATTGGCAGCTGCTCCTCTTGAACAACTATGTGAGTCTAGCGGTCATGCCGCCGCTGACATTCATTCATAACCTTGAGTGGCTATCTTTGCATGGGTTGACACCTTATGCGTGCTGGCTGGGGATCCTTTATGGGTTTACTAATCTCTATATTCATGTGACCAGCCAGATTTCCGAGTTGAGGCAACTGAACAGCATCGGCCAGACACTCAGCGCCAATCTGGATCTCGATGATCTATTGGCTACTTTGCGGTGGGAGATTGGCAAGCTGTTGGATGTGACTGGTTTTATTCTGGCACTCTACGAAGAGCAGACCGGGTTGATTTCCTTTCTTGTTGACTACGAGGATGATCAACCGGTCCATTATGACCCGGTTAGTATCGATGATAAGACTGTAATGGCTCATATTATTCGCACCCAGCAAGCCCTTCTGGTCAACCAGGTTACTCCAGAAGGCATTGCTGAAATGGGGCTCGAACCGGTTGGAAGGTTCCCGCATAGCTTCCTAGGAGTGCCTGTGTGGGCTGGAGAACAGATCGTCGGGGTGATGGGGTTGCGGAATTATCAACGTAAATACGCCTTTACCCAAGAAGATCTTCGGATACTTGAGGAAATCGCAAGACAGGCAGGGGTGGCATTGCAGAATGCCCGGCTTTATCAACATAGTCAACGCCAGTCCAGTGAGCTGGCTTCGCTCAATAGGCTATCCCCCCTGGTAAGCTCTATCCTGGAACTTGATCAGTTGATCCACACCGTCTGCAAAATCGTTGTTGAAGTCATGGGGTATGATAAGGCGACAGTCTTTCTGCTCGATGAGAACGGCACACGAGCACGTATGGTGGGCAGTGTTGGCCTTAGTAAGAGATTTGCGAACATTTCTGAGGTATTGGCTCTTACCCATATACGGACCGAAGTCTTTCGAGCCAGGAGTCCGGTTGTCATCGAAGATATAACAGCCGATAGCCAATTTGAGAATTACTTGTGGATGGCGGATGCTGCGCAGAGTCGCGCGGTGCTGGAAGTCCCTATTGGGATCAGTGACCATATCACCGGTTCGCTGGTAGGGTACTATTCACAGGCTCGTCATATTCCACAAAGCGAAATCGAGATGATGGAGACTCTGGCCGGGCAAATCGCCGCTGCGGTAGAGAATACACGTCTTTTCGAATCTGTCCGCGCCCGCAGCTGTGAGCTGGAGACGCTTTACCGCACCAGCAGCGCGATCAGTTCATCATTGTCTCTTGACCGTGTACTCAAGACGTTGTCAACCAGTCTGATCGAGACATTGGGGATTTCCAGCTGTGCTACATGGCTGGCAACTGATGACGGATTGGGCCTGCGTACTGAGCTGAAAGTAGCGGCCACGCGGAAGGGCCCGCGTGGAAGAGCCTTTAAGCCACTTGTGCTTATGCGAGATGAGCTGCCGCATGTAGATCGGGCAATCGAACAACATGATGTCTGCCTGCTGCAGCATGATGATGCCTCTTTGTCACCACCAGAACAGTGCCTGCTTGCTCATTCCAGCGTCAAGGACGGATTAGCCCTGCCGCTGTTAGTAGGTGATCGATTAGTTGGCCTGATGGTGATGCCTACTTCTGCGGATGCAAATGGATTTAGCCCCGAGCAAGCTCGGCTGGCCGAATCGCTCACTCATCAGGCTGCGGTGGCTATTGAGAATGCACGCCTCTTCGAGCGCACTGATGTGGCGTTAACACATCGCCTGAACGAGATTGCTGCGCTGGAGCAGGTCGCACAACGTATGACTAGCCAACTCGAGATGCATGGTGTGATCGAACAAGTGGTTGCAGCTGCTGCCAAAGCCACTGGTGCGGACTACGTTGATGTGGCGCTGTTGGATGAGCAGACCGGCACTTTTGGTTTGATTATTCGCGGTGATCCCGACGAGGATATATCTCGCTTGTGGCTTGCGGATCAAGGCATAGTAAGTCGTGCCCTGCAAACAAAGACAGTGGTTAACGTAAGCGACGTCCGCAGCGATCCGGATTATATCGAGGTGCGTGGCAAAGTGCGCTCCGAGCTGGTCGCTCCAATTACCCTGGAGGGTAAGCAGCTGGGCGCGATCAATCTGGAAAGCGTGCGTCTAAACGCTTTTACACCCGACCATGCTCGCTTTGTCGCCAATCTGGCCGAGCATGCTGCCATTGCGATCGCCAATGCTCGCCTCTTCGAAGCTGTCCAGCGCCAGGTCAAAGACTTCAGCATGCTGCGCTCAATTGCGACCGAGTTGTTATCAGCGCCGGATCTTAATCACAGTCTGCGGCTTATCATCAACTCCACCATATCTCAAGTAGGGGCAGCGGGTAGCATCATCTGTCTCTACGACCAAGCCAAAAGTCAACTGACATTTGGCGCCAGCCGGTGGCTGGCAGAAGAGACCGATCAGGTGATGGCACTGCCCGGCCTGGTTGATCTGATGACCACCACTGCCCAGGCAGCAGAAAAGATAGTTGTTGATGATCTGGCGTCTCACCCCCCCTTCGCCGATAGTACAGACTGGGAGCAGTTTAAGACCCTGGCAGGTATGCCGCTCAAGCTGGGCAATGAAGTTGTGGGTGTTTTTGTCGTCGTGTTTGCCGACGGAGCTTTGCTCAGAGAGGAAACTCTGCATTTTCTCGATCTGCTGGCTGCCCAGGCTGCTGCTGCTGTTGGAAACGCCCTTCTCTCAGAACGGACACGCGTCAGCCGTGATCGGTTGCAGGCTGTCCTGGACAGCAGCCACGATGGTATCCTGATGTTTAACATGGACAGCCGGTTGGAGATTGCCAATCCGCGTGTTGAGTATTTGCTTAACCTCAAGGTCAAAGATTACATCGGACTGCCGGTATTGGATATTGTCCGGCTTGTCCGCCGCGAACTTCCGCGCGACAATACGACAGCTTCTCTGAGGGAGGCCATCAAGATTCTGCGACAGATTCAGCAGGATCCATTCGCAATCACGCGCCGTACTTACACCATTGGCGAACTATCTCCCCATGCCATCGAGGAAACTTCAACAGCTGTTGCCGGCCACGATGGAACACTAATCGGCCGGTTATTTGTCTTGCGTGATATTACGCAGGAGATCGAGCTGGAAGCTTTTCGAGAAGAGATGTCGCACATGATCGTCCACGATCTGCGCAGCCCGCTTGCTGGTGTGATCACCGGGTTGGAGATGGCGCTGGAAGAAGTCGAGATGACATCTGAACATCCCGATGTTGAGGTTCTGCAACCGACGCTGAGAGTGGCTTATGACAATTCCAATGCCTTACTGAGGATGATCGAGGCGATCCTGGATGTCAATAAACTGGAAAACGGCGAGGTACCCTTGGTGCTGGAGTCGGTCAGCCTGGAATCCATTGCTAGAGGGGCCTACGAGAAACTTCAGGGATTGGCCAGTGAGGCTCAGATTGCCATCAACATCGACGTTCCAGAAGGGTTGCCGGAGATTGTGGCTGATACTGAGAAGATCGAGCGTGTCTTTCTCAACCTTCTCGATAATGCATTGAAGTACACGCCACGTGATGGTCGGATTGATATCGTGATTGAACCGACGGCTACTCATCAAAAGGTTTCGATCATTGACAGCGGCGAGGGAATTCCTGCCAAATACCGGGAGCGTATATTTGATCGTTTTGTCCAGGTGACCAACTCGTCCCGGAAGCGTGGCCCTAAGGGAACCGGGTTGGGATTGACCTTCTGCCGCCTGGCTGTTGAGGCGCATCGAGGACGCATCTGGGTAAGTGATGGACCAACAGGTGGCGCAGCATTTCACTTTACTCTGCCTGCAGAATGGTCTCCGCGGGTCCCCACGAAGACATAGTCCTTGAACAAATGGTGAGATGGTGCATGTGTGTGTTGACTCTTTCCTCAAATTCCCGATAATTCAGAAAGGTAGGTCTTTGGCGCTCCAGGTCGCGATCTCAACCTGGAGCATGCACTGGCGAGATGAAGATTGCTTTCTAGTAAAAATAGCTGTTTAGTCCTAAGGATGAGAAATGATGAGAAAGGTTATTGCTTTCCGCCCGGTTGTGCTGGTGCTTGGCTTGGCTCTGATGATGCTGGTCTCCTGTGCTCGGCCTCAGCAGAATGTTCAACAACCTTCTGTGCCCAGCCAGGTGCCTGCGCAGAACGATGTAACACCATTGCCCTCGGAGCTGATCGAGCCAACTGCTGTACCACCAACTGAGAAGCCAACACTTATTCCTACCCCAACTCCCATACCACGATCGGTCTTGCTGGCTGAGGAACTGGCGCAGATTGAAGTCCTCGCTCACAACCCTATTAATTGGTTCTACAGCGTTGGCTTGCTCGAGGAAGCGATCTCTGAGACGGTCTGGGGATTGCCTGCTTATGGGGTTGGGAGCTCGGCCACTTTCAAGCTTGTGCCCGGCTATGATGTGAGGGCAACGCTGCTGTATCAAAACAATGTTGTTGGCATGTGGGTAGAAAACGGCGTAAGGGTAGACAGGAGCGAAGTCGTCAAAGCAGCGGATACCTTCGCCTACCAGATTTACCCCAAGGTGCGGGAGGTGTTCGGCGAGGAATGGTCGCCGGGCATTGACAACAATCCCAGGATATATGTGCTCAATGTATCCACACTTGGATCGGGCATTGCCGGGATGTTTTGGCCGAAAGACGAGTATCCTGAAGAGATCTACTCCTACTCCAATCAGCGTGAGATGTTTTACATGAGCCTGTGGGCCATGGAGATGGGATCCGATTCCTACATGTCTACCCTGGCTCATGAGTTCCAACATATGGTGCAGTGGCATACCGATCAGAACGAATCGATCTGGGTCAATGAAGGGCTTTCTCAGGTTGCGGAGCGGATTACCGGCTACAGCACTTCCTGGACTCACTTCGACTATCTGTTTGACTCGCGCGTGCAGCTCAACTCGTGGTCGGAAGATTTCCGGGAGAGCTACTCGCACTACGGGGCGGGATATCTCTATTTGCTCTACCTCAGGGAGCGGCTGGGTGATGGTGTCATCCAGGAAATCTCTCGCAGTCCATTGGATGGTATGAATGCTATCGAACAAGTCCTGGCCGCACAAAACATATCCGCTGATGATACATTCGCCGATTGGCTGGTGGCGAACTATGTCAATGATCCGGCACTTGAGGATGGTCGCTACGCCTATACCACAGAAAATATGATCCCCGTCTGTCCTCGCCGACGATTGGCCGCCTCACAGAGCCAGCCGCCGCGTAACACGCTGCCCCAGTACTCGGGCAACTATGTTGAGATCGAAGGAGAGGGTGAGTTTGACATCACCTTCAAAGGCGAGTCGGAGGTCCGGTTGGTACCTGCCAACCCGAAGAGCGGCAGATGGATGTGGTGGTCGAACAATCATGATGGCAGCGACACGACACTGACAGGGTCCTTTGATCTGGCCGGGCTGACCAAGGCCACGCTTCGATTTTGGACCTGGTACGACATCCAGGATGATTATGACGCCGGATACATATTGATCTCCACTGATGGGGGAGAGACGTGGGAGTTTCTTGAAGCGACATCGATGGAATACATTGAGGAGAGGGGAGACTATGCGCCACATTATACCGGTGGTAGTGGTGGTGGCCGGGAAAACCCACAATGGTCACGCGAGGAGATCGATCTTTCCCACTACATCGGCAAGCAAATACTGATTCGCTTTGAATATGTGACGGATGTCAGCTATACCGGTCATGGCTGGGTGCTGGATGACATTCGCGTCCCTGAGCTTGATTACTTGGAAGATGTTGAGCAGCCCAATGATACATGGCAGGCCAGCGGATTTGCCCGGATCGATAATGCGGTTGCTCAGAAGTGGTTTCTTTATCTGATCGAGCATAACGGTGGGCTCAACGTGAAACAGCTTGAGCTGGCTCCTGACAACACGCTGAAAAACCAGGTTACGTTGCCGGTTGATGGCCAAGCGACATTGATTATTGGGGCAATGGCTCCGGCTACGCAGGTCCAAGCACAATACAGTCTCCAGGTTGGCGGCAGTGGGCGGATGGCCTCGCTGCGTTAC
Organism: Anaerolineae bacterium; assembly: GCA_016927375.1. Taxonomy (GTDB): domain Bacteria; phylum Chloroflexota; class Anaerolineae; order Aggregatilineales; family UBA3940; genus JAFGMS01. Next base: position 1,074 of record JAFGMS010000150.1, on the reverse strand, counting down.
CCGTCAGGCATCTTGTTCCAAGATGATTTTGAGAGTCCATGCAGCTCGATCTATTCGTTTATCTTGCCGGAATATTCGCTGGGTTACCGGGAGGGTAAGTACGAGATCGAGATCAATGTGGAGGATATCATGCTGTGGGGCAACGCCGGGCAGGAGCTGTCCGATACAGTGATCGAAGTAGACACGGTTCAGGTTAAAGCTGCAGAGGATAGCACCACTGGCCTGATCTGTCGTTTCCAGGACTCTTATAACTACTACGATCTATCCATCCGAAATGACGGCACATTTGCTATTGGAGCAGTTACAGACGGCTGGTATGAATATCTCTTAGATTGGACGGCTTCGGATGCCATCAATACCGGTGATGACGCGGTCAATCACCTGATGGCCACCTGCAATGGCCGGGAGCTTAGCTTGACTGTCAACGGTGTCTTCTTGGGCAGTGTTGAGGACACCAGATGGCGGCGGGGAGATATCGGGTTTAGTGCTGGAACGTTCGAGCAGAAGGGGATCAAGGTGTCGTTTGATAACCTGGTGGTGACTAGGCCGTAAAGGGCAAAGAGTGGAAGAAGCGAAAGGGTGCGGGAATGGGCTCGCGCCCTTTTGTTTTACATATTGGACTTTCGCCTTTTTCGCGATCAGGCTATTTCTCACCGCGGAGAGCGCAGGTTAGCGCCCAGAAATAACGTGGACAAGCTGGCCAAGCCCGGTTTGGTGCTCACAACCTCATCCCTTGGCGGAGAGGGGGGACGCCGCCGACATGGCTATCAGCCACCGTTGCAGGGGGTGAGACCTTAAGCGCAAAATTCAGTTTTACCATCTCGACCATGTTATTCTCGGGGATGGTTCACCGTTATGTGAAATGAGCCAAGTTATTTGCAAAACGCGTCATATTTGGTGTCTTACCCCTTCTCGGCGCTGTCATTCCCGCTTTCGCGGGAATCCACCTGTTACGCTGAGCCCGCACATACGTTCAGTGCCGTGTTAAGTGAGTAATTTGACAATGTCAACTTGAGTAACCTCTCGATGTTGCTATGCTCAAAGAGGCGCTCTTCGTTCCAGATCCGTCGATCC
>JAFGMS010000149.1 GCA_016927375.1 Anaerolineae bacterium | reverse complement strand
TTAGCTGTTGGCTCTTAGCTTTTAGCTTTTCAAGCTTCGATCTGTGACTTGTAAACTCAGACTGGATACTCGTCACGTCTCACGTTTCACACATTTACCTTTTACGCATTACCTATAGCTACAGTAGAAAGCACCAGATAGCTGAGTAGCTTGACAATGTCAACTTCGTAGATAGAGATAGGGCATTTTCATCGATCCTGGCCGTTACCCGACACGGTCGGATTAACAATCCGACCTACATTACTTGGCGCTTAGAGTAGGTCGGACTGTTAGTCCGACTGTACCCCTGCATGAAACATGACATTGTCAAAGTAGTTACCGATACTGTTGGCGAAATCGAAAGTTGTGCGCACTGACACATCCGACAAACTAACATTCATGAGCGAAAAGGAGAATTCGCCAACAGTATCAGTTACCTGTTATCTATGCCAGATATATACCGGCGGCCCGCAGCCAACTGCCAACTGCCAACCGCCGGCCGCCAACTGCTGGTATAATCTGCCCCATGGACATCACAACACTACAAACACTACTCATCGACGGTGACGGCGTGCTGTGGCACGGCAGCCAACCGGTGCCGGGCCTGGCACGCTTCTTCGATGTTTTGCACAAGCGCAACATCAACTGGGGGCTGCTGACCAACAATGCTACCCACACCACACAATCTTATATGGAGAAGCTGGGTGGTTTCGGCGTCACAGCCGGCCCTGACCAGATCTTCTCCAGCGGCACGGTCACCGCTCACTATCTGCGTAAGAATAACCATGCCATCCAATCGATTTACGTCATTGGGCAGTCCGCCCTGAAGGAGACCCTGACAGAGGCAGGCTTTACCGTCTACGACGGGGAAGAAGAGCCTCAACACGTCGATGCGGTGGTGGTAAGCATCGACCGGGCTATTACCTACGGCAAGCTGCGGGTCGCGATGAGGATGATCGGGGCCGGGGCCACCTATATCGCAACTAACCCGGACACGACCTTCCCTACCCCCGAGGGCCTCAGCCCAGGATCGGGCAGTATCATCGCCGCAGTGACTGCCGCCGCAGGCCGCGATCCCATCTTCATGGGCAAGCCTGAGCCAACCATGTACCAGGTAGCCATGCAGCACTTTGGGTCAGATCCGGATAACACCGCCATGTTAGGCGACCGGCTGAACACGGACATCTTGGGAGCCAAACGATTGGGAATGGGTGCCATTCTGGTCCTGACCGGTATCAGCAGCCGGGAAGACCTCGCCGCCAGCGATGCTCAGCCCGACTACATCTTCGATGACATCGCAGCCCTGGCTGATGAGCTAGAGAGCGCAGCATGATGACCCCCTTCCTACTCCGGCTCGACTGACTATGATCGATACCACCAATCTCTACGATTTGACCCACGAGGAACTGGTCGATTTGCTTGCCGCCTGGGGCGAGCCACGCTACCGTGCCGACCAGCTGTGGCAGTGGCTGTACCAGCATAAAGCCACAGATTTCGCATCGATGCACACCCTGCCGGCGGCGCTGCGCGACTCGCTGGCCGCTGAGACACGCATCGGCGGGGCAGAGGTAGTCAGAAAATTGAGCTCCGCCGACGGGGAGACCCGCAAGTACCTATTGCAGCTGGCCGACGGACAAATGATCGAGACGGTGCTGATGCAATATTCCGGTGTACGCCGCACCGCCTGCATCTCGACCCAGGCCGGCTGCGCGATGGGCTGCGTATTCTGCGCCACCGGGCAGATGGGCTTCGCCCGGCACCTGACAGCCGGGGAGATCATCGAGCAGGCCGTTCACGTCGCTCGCATATTGGAGACGGAGGGAGAGCGGCTCAGCAACGTGGTGCTGATGGGGATGGGCGAGCCGTTCCACAACTACGATCCCACCCTTGAGGCTATCCGGCGCCTGATCGACCCGGCTACGATGGGTATCGGGCAGCGGCATGTTACCGTGAGCACCATCGGGTTGGTCCCGGCCATCCGCCGGTTTGCCCAGGAGGGCTTGCAGGTGCGGCTGGCGATTTCACTGCACGCGGCCACGGATGAGGAGCGCTCGGCGCTGCTGCCGGTCAACCGCCGCTACCCGCTCGATGAGCTGTTGGCCGCGGTTCGCGACTACATCGATCAGACCGGCCGGCGGGTGACCTTCGAGTGGGCTTTGATTGAGGGCGAGAACGACTCGGCAGAGGAGGCTCACAGATTAGGGAAGCTGCTCAAAGGACTGCTGTGCCACCTAAACGTCATCCCGCTCAACCCGACCGGCGGCTACCGGGGCCGCCCCTCCAAACCGGCACGGGTTGACAGGTTTGTCCAGACAGTGAAAAGCTACGGTATCCCTACAACGGTCAGAGTACGCCGCGGGATCGACATTCATGCTGGCTGCGGACAGCTCAAGGCGGCGGTGATAGAGGATGGGGGCTAGGGGTTGAGGGCTTCGAGGTTGGGAATACAGCGACTGCTTGTTCAAGGTCGAAAATTGCGCTGCCTGCCAATTCACGTTGATAGGCATTGTCAGGCAGCCGGTTGACTCAATATCTCACGAGACAGTGATAAGGAACAATGGTTTGAAACGCTGTGCTTTCCACCCTGTTAGGCCATCGAATATGACTTGTTAGGAAACGGAATCCACCCCATTTTGTAAATGTGACCATAGTCACAGCCGCAGTCTCAGCATCTATTACCACACTTGGTTGCAGCGATATATTATCTAGTCTTTTTCGCATGATAGGAAGCAGCTCACCGAGCAACTTCAACGTATCTGCTGATGCGTGAGGATGGAATTTCTCCGGGCTGTCGAACAACATATCAAGTTGACGACGCGACGAGACAACCTCCAGATCATTGTATTTAGCGTGCCAAAACAGAAAAAACTGACGAACGGCTATGTCAAATACGGCAAATTGGAAATATCCGGACGGAGATTGTTCAAAGTAGACATGCTCTATTGATTTATCAGGTTCTGAATATAGTTTCTTGATATCTTCAAGACTTTCTACCGGTTTGTTGCTTTCTTGGCGAGTATAGATCAGCGGATAAACGGCAACAGAATCGTGGTATATGTAATCAAGGACATATCCGTCCTCAGTGTACACTTTATCAAACACATCAAGGTACTCGTTGACATTGAAGCGAGGCAGATTGTCAACATCATATTTGGTCTCAATTTCTTGGCGCAGAGACTCCAGCTTTTCCCATAACTGAAATGTCTCTGTCTCAGAAATCGTAACTTCCGTGGCCATTAGCCTTGCTCCCCGCATTTGTCAGGCACAAATACACTTCTGGACACTCACTACAACGTTACCTCTTTGCACTGGGACTAGTGTTTCGAGGCGTAAGTAAGCCGTCAGTTATGGTTACCCGCGAAACACTTAAGCAGTTGGGCCGGAAGGGAAACCATAGGTATCAACTTAAGCATTGCGTCAATCGGACTTTGTTGGCCTATTCGTAATTGTAACGTATGGATTCCCGCTTTCGCGGGAATGACAATATGCGTCGATGCTCGTTAAGTTGACACTTATGGAAGGGAAACCTAACTCTGGGTCTATTTGCGCCCAACTGTACTAGTCGACGCCGGCCCAATCGTCTGGGCGGCGCGAGAGCTCGATCTCCTCCTGAGCCCGGTAAGCCAGATCTTCGAAGGTGCTCTCCAGAGCCGGGTCATCCTTGGCAGGGGGCCACTCGACCTGGCGGATGCTCATCTCATCGTCCAGCGCCTGCCATAACTCCTGGTTCTTGACCGGTTTCTTCTCTTTAGTCCTCCAGCCGCGCCGCTTCCAGGC
>JAFGMS010000148.1 GCA_016927375.1 Anaerolineae bacterium | reverse complement strand
TGAGCATCGATGGTGTTGTGCGCGGGGATATCGCCGGATCGCTGCGACGCTACCGGGCGACTATTGGCGACATCGATATATTGATAGCCGGCCACAATCCTGAGCCTATTATGCAAACCCTTGTCCAGGCACCAGAAGTTAGCCGCGTGCTGGCTCATGGCACAACCAAATCATCTGTGGAGTTTCACAGCGGACTACAGATCGATCTGCGGGTTCTGCCGCCGGAGCGCTATGGCACCCTCCTGGCCTACTTCACGGGCAGCAAAGAACATAATGTCAAACTACGCGAGCTGGCACTCAAGAAAGGACTGTCGCTCAACGAACACGGGTTTACGCCTGTTGCCGGTGGCAATGAAATCCTGTGTGCGACAGAGGAAGAGGTCTATGCTGTCCTCGGACTGCCCTGGATACCGCCTGAGCTGCGCGAGAACCGCGGTGAGCTGGAGACAGCGCAGGACGGCAAGCTGCCTGAGCTTATTGAGCTTAAAGATATCAAGGGTGATTTGCAGCTGCATACCACCTGGAGCGACGGTAAATCAAGCATCTTGGAGATGGCAAAAGCGGCGCTGGAGCGGGGCTATCAATATATGCTGGTCACCGATCACACCTATGGGCTGGGTGTCGTCCAGGGTATGTCGCCCCAGGATGTTGCCGCACAGCGCGAAGAAGTCGATGCTGCTAATGCTGAGCTGGCCGGTGAGTTCACCGTCCTGCAGGGCGCCGAGGTAGAAATCCGGGCTGATGGGAAGCTCGACTACGATGATGAGACGCTGGCGCGTCTTGACCTGGTTCAGGCGTCATTGCATACCAGCCTGCGCCAGCCGCGCGAGCAGATCACAGCTCGTCTGATTAATGCCATCCGTAACCCCTATATCACCATCATTGGGCATCCACGCAGCAAGCTGTATCCCAATCGAGAGGGGGCCGACCTTGATATGGACGCGGTCTTTGCCGCTGCCGCCGAGCACGATGTGGCACTGGAAATCAATGCTAATCCATCACGGCTTGATCTCGATGATGTTCATGCCCGGCGCGCTGCCGAATTTGGGGTAAAATTAACCATAAGCACAGATGCCCACCATCCACAAAGTTTTGATCTGATGCATTACGGGGTAGGAACGGCCCGCCGGGGTTGGATATCGGCCAACCAGGTCGTGAACACCTGGCCGCTTGAGAAAGTGCGCCAATGGATTAAAGAGCGAAGACGATGACACGAACAGGCCATACCGACGTAATCCACAGGGCCTTCAAAGGCCTGGATGATCCGGCAGTGGATATGCTGCGTCATTTTGCCGTCAAGAAGACCTATCCGGCCAATCATGTTTTATGTGACGAGGGGCAGGTCGCCGAGGCACTCTTTGTGATTGTGTCCGGGCGGGTGGTCATCTCCCGTAATATCGAAGGGGATGATGATTTTGTGTTGGGAGTGCTTGGCCCCGGCGGCTTCTTTGGAGAGATGGCTTTGCTGACCGGTGAGGCCCGTGCAGCCACTGTGACCACCATCATGGAAACCGATGTCCTCGAAATCACCAAAGAACAGTTCGAGGAAGTCTTCAGTGCCAGCCCGGCAATGGCCCGTACCATTCTTCAGACCCTGGCGCATACGATCACCGAGACCGACAGACGCGCCATCGAAGATCTGGAGTCACGTAACGAGGAACTGGCGCGTGCTTACGCTGAGCTGGAAGCGGCTCAGGCGGATCGTATTGAAAGGGCCGCATTGGAAGCTCAGCTTGAAGTGGCCGCCAAGGCCCAGCGCAGCCTGCTGCCGGTCCAGCTTCCTACTATACCCGGCTTCCAGTTTGCAGCTCAATTCGAGCCCGCCCGCCACATTGGCGGTGACTTTTACGACGTGAAACAGATCACCGATGGATGCATCTCGATACTGGTTGCCGATATCTCCGACAAAGGCGCTCATGCGGCGCTTTTCATGGCCGTCGCCCGTGCTTTGTTCCTCTCGGAGCAGCATCACTGCAGCGATCCGGCCGATGTCGCACTGGCAGTGCATCGAGGTTTATTGGAAGCCTCCAACTACGATATGTTCGTGACCGCACTGTATGGCCTCCTCGACCCCAAAACGCGGTCGTTCCGGTATGTACGGGCAGGCCATGATGAGCCCATCCGGATCCGGCAAAACGGCGATGCAGAATTCCTGGGGGGGCGCGGTCGCTTTCTGGGATTGTGGCCTGAATTTGAGCCGGTTTTTGAAGAGCGGCAGATCACCCTTGAGGCAGGAGACTGCCTGGTGATTTACAGTGACGGCGTGACCGATATGCGCAACCCGAGCGGCGAGGCATTTGGCCGCGAGCGGCTCAAACAAGTTGTTCGCGGCGTTCGTCTGTACGATGCCGAGCGCATTGCCAAGAGTATTCATAGTGGTGTTCAGCGGCACCGCGATCACGCTGAGGCATTCGATGATTTTACATTGGTTGTTGTCCGTGCAGAGTAATTGTTAACTATGAGCCAACAATTTCCCCCTGAAGAACAAGTAACGCGTCAGCATCATCCGGGCACGATGCCGCAGCGGTCGTCTGTTAAGACGCAGCAATACAGAACACCCTCTCCTGATTATGATGATGTGCCTGACCCCGGGTCATCCAGCCTATATGTCCCCTGGTGGGGATTTGCCCTGGTCATTCTGATAGTGGCCGGGCTGACTTGCGGTTTGTGGGGTGTCGTACTGTTAAGCCGGGGCAGCGCTGCCGATGGCCCTACACCTACCCCCATCTTTGTCGTGATTGTTCCTACCCCCACACTCGGTCCTCTCTCTGAAGGGACCGTACCGCCAGAGTCTCTCCCAACGCCAACACCTGAAGAGATCGCTGCCACAGAGCCTACAGCTGATACCAACCTGAGTGTTGCAATCGAGATTGGCAGCATGATTGTCATCGATGGCACCGGCGGCGATGGCCTGGCAGTGCGCCAGGGGCCGGGTTTGGATTATCAATACATTTTTGTAGCCAATGACGGCGATCAATTCGAGGTGCAGGATGGCCCTCGCGAAGCTAATGACTATACATGGTGGTACATCGTCGACCCTCAAAACCCGGATCGCTTTGGATGGGCTGTCGTGGATTTTATGCAGGTTGTTCAATAGCGGATGTAACTACTCAGCTACGTGGCGTGATGGGCGATTAAACAGCAAATCGCTTGGGCGATGAGTTTTAGTTTACAGTTCACAGTCAAAAGCTAACAACTAAAAGCCAATAGCTGAGAGCATATAGCTAGCATGACCAGTGTTGTCCTAAACGCTTCTAATCTCGTTGACAAACCTCTTTAGACTCGTTTGTCATCCTCTCTAACCCCGTTTTTTATCTTCCCCAGACTCGTTTGCGATCCTGTCCTGAGAGGTTTGTAGGCCGAACTGATGGTTGATGGCCCCATCTGCCTCGCCTCGATAAGCGACCTGCCGCCCTCAGCCGCATCGACGAGCCTGACCTGCGATGATCCTGGTTCGTTCAGGTGGATAGAAATCGAGATGCACCGCGCCCGGCAACGTGGCTCATCGACAGCCCGCTCTACTCGGACGGTTACATCTATTTCAGCTTACCGAGATGCCTGGCAGCCCACATCAGGCCGATGAGTGTTTTGCTGTCTTCGATCTGGTTGGTCAAGGCGGACTGAAGCGCCTCTGCGAAGGGCATTCGCACTACATCGATGCGCTCATCCTTGTCAGGTTGTAGACGGGCAGGACGCAAGACGCTTGCCAGATAGATGGTAATGGATTCTGTGGTGTAAGAGGCTGCCACCCAAAAGCTTCCCAGCTTCTCCAGTTTCTCCGGGTAGAAACCAATCTCCTCCTGAAGCTCACGCCGGGCACATTCTTCGCGCCCCTCACCCGGCTCAAGGCCACCAGCAGGCAGCTCCAGCAGCTCTTGCTGTGCTCCTGCACGGTACTGCCGTACCAGGAGCACATCGCCGTTTTCATCCAGCGGCACAAGGGCCACCGCTCCTGCATGCTGGATGATCTCTCGCTCGTAGGTATGTGCATCATCCAGCTTCACCGTATCTATGCGGAGATTAACGACCCTGCCCTCAAAGATAGTCCGGCTTTTGATGATATGTTCTTTCGCCATGGTTGACCGTTCCTAACCTGTGAATCAAAAGGCTATTGACACAATGTCAATAGCCTCGATTGTATATAACACTGCTTTGTCAGTTTGGCGGAATAAGGATGACCTGTCCTACTGATATGTTGTTTGGGTTAGTGATACCATTATACTCGGCAACTCTTTCCCAAGTCAGGCCGTATTGCAGCGCAATACGGAACAGATTCTCACCAGCCTGAACGACGTGCTGGATGTCGCCACCGGTGCCGGCAGTGACACCGGTTCCGCCGCCGGTTGTGCCGCCACAGGGGATGGTCAGCACCGTGCCAACAGAGACGGAATCAGGATTGGTGATGCCGTTAGCAGACGCCAGCTCCTGAACAGTCAACCCATAGCGCAGTGCAATACGGAACAATGTATCGCCACTTTGCACAGTGTAAGATGTAGGACAGCTAATGTCTCCGCTGGGTGGCAAAGGTGTTGTAGTGGCAACCGGCACGACCTCAAAGGGTGTAGCTGTTGCTACCGGCTCAACAGGGGTCATAACCAATTCTGGGGTCACACCTGTGTCAGGAAACACTGGCACAACCTCCATCGGTGTAGGAGTCTCAAAGCCGGTTGGCCCCTCATCAATAGGCGTTACAGCAAATGGATCGGACGAAACTGTGGCCGTCAAATCCCCGAAGACATCCGGCGAGTCGTATGGGTCAGGTGTGGGCAAGAACCCTAAATCCACAGTTGGAGTGGCCGCCTCTGGTATAAAATCACCCCCACCAGAAGGTGTGAGTGGCGCTTCCGCACCGGTCAGGGTGCAGGCTGTGCCAACTGCCATAACCAACAGCCCAACGCCCCCAATAAGAGCGATACGGTGCATCAAGACTTTCATTGCAAGCCTCCCGGAGTAAGCAAAACACTATTACAGAGTCACAGCACTATAGCATTCCTTGACCAGCTACGCAACTTCAAGGCACACATACGGCAATTCTTGATGTTTTCGCTGGAGGCCGGTATACTTCTGGACATCCTCGGGGCGTGGCGCAGTCGGCTAGCGCGCTGCGTTTGGGACGCAGAGGTCGTCGGTTCAAGTCCGACCGCCCCGACTTCCCCCTTTATGTGATAAAAAATGATAATATGACCAATGCCCCAATCAACGTTACCGCGATCAGGCCGATGCGCTTCAGATCGTCAATCACATACTGATACTGGGCCTCCAGCTGTGCTGTGGTGGTCGGTTCTGATGAGCTGTCGCTTGACCGCACCCGACCGAAAGTAGCAGATCTGCTGGCTCCTGTTCTTCTTGTCCGTCGTGATTTCCGTTTGGCCATGTATTCCTATCTCCTCTGTTCCTTAGTCATCTGTCAGGGTTCCACCAAACTGGCAATGACCACAATCCTCTCTGTGTCCTCCCAATAGGGATAACATGAGATCAATGTTGTAATTGCCTCGTTAGTGGATTCCAGGTATTTCACATTCGTTGGCTCGACGATGTACCAGTCTACAACACGATACATAAAGACTTGTGTAAGCGTCTCCAGGATGACCTCGTCACCTTCATTGAGCTGGTCGAGCTCGCGGAAGATCTCCCCATAAATGTCGTTATGAGCTGAAAGAACAACATTGCCTGGTTGTCCGGGGTTGGCTGTTCCGATATGCTGGCCAACACCCTGCCTGAGCTGTTCCCAACCGTCTCCTTGGACGACAAGTGCATCGACATGTATAGCCGGAATGCATATCCGGCGGGCCTGCGACGGCGCCGGTGTTGGAATGGTCACCAGGTTAAATTGCTGCTCGATGATTGGCCGGAGATTTTCCGGGACTTCATCATAATTTGGTTTTGCTCCCCCGGGCTCTATTGGAGATGTGTGTCCACCGGGCAATACAACAGCACTGATGATAGGGGTAGCTGTAGGTGTCAGCAAGCCGGCCAGGCTGCTGGCTTGAGCTGCTCTCGATTCCTGGTTGATCTTCTGCAACGCTCGTGCTGCAAAGATCATGATTCCTACCAATCCTAATGCAGCGGCTATCTCTACCGCGAGCAGCAGTTTATCGCGTAGACTGCGTTCTGGCCAGCTTCTGTGCTTCGATGGGCCGGGAATATTCTCGATCTCTTCCGGCTGCGGCTCTGGCGATTCCGCTAAGTCCTCTGGGAAAGCATCCTCCGGTGACGGCAAATCAGCACGCCGCCGGCCAGCACTGGTAAAGCGCTGCAGCCGCTGCTGACGCGCCTGATGTTTCTTGACGCGGAGAATGTGTTCCAGTTCTTCAATAGTCAGATCATCTACCGACCGGCGATCACGCATCTGCCAATTTCCACCTCTTGCCATCCTGGGAAGAAGTCACAACTTGAGAAGAAAGGCTGGTCGATATTATACGATAACAGCAACACACTTCATTCTCCTGTCCACTCTCTCTTCCAGGCTACTGCAAATACCTCACGCTCAAAAAACCAGTTGAAAGGGGTCCAATTAAATGCCACCACACGCAGAGCTGCCAGGATCGGTCCTTCTTGCCGATTCTGTGGTGGGCTGTCGAGCCAGACACGACTCTTGAAGGCGGCGCGTTCGAGTATCTCGCCAATGCTGAACATACTCTGCTCATTGACATGAACATGTTCATTGACTGCAACACCGAATTGACGTGGATTGCGGGGATAGTCCTTCCCCTGCCCCATCAGTATCCGGACCAGACGCACTATCGGGTAGGCATATCGATCATACCAACGATTGGGAGCTGTATGAACGATCAGCCGTCCATCCTGTTTGAGCACTCGTCTGGCCTCAAGCAGTGCCTGATGGAGTTCCCAGGGGTAGAGATGCTCGACAACATCAAACATCAAAACGCGATCAAACGTATTATCCTCAAAAGGCAGATGTTTGGCATCTGCGCGTGACACGCCCATCTTGCCTGGAAGCGCGTTCCTATGCCTTTCTGCGCCAACCAGGTTATGAGTCATGCGGGTGGCCACAGGTGCATAATCTATACCAAAAGCGTTGGCACCCAATTGGGCGCAATGTCGCACAATCTCACCGCGACCACAGCCGATATCAAGAACATGCATATCCGGCTCGACAGCAGCCACGGCAAATGCCGAAGCCAACCGCCGGGAGAGATGCTCACCCTCAGTAGTCAGCCACTCTTGGTAACCTTCGCAGGCAGAGAGAAAGTATTCTTCATCATATAAGTCAGGAGAAAGAGATGGGCCTGTTTTTTGTTCTGCCAATGATTATTATCTATCCCTCTTCCGCGCCGAGAATACGCAGCAACTCTATTTTTACATCATTGACTTCAGCACGTATCTGGGTCAGGGAAATGGATACATGCCAGCCAATAGTCAACGTGATTGCACCTGTAATGTGCGTTGAGTAGAGCATCACATTGGTTCGATCATCTGCTTCGTCGATGGTTTCTTCCTCGAATCGTATAAGTTCGCGAGCTTGACGATGAGCACCCTCATGCCAGATACGTCCTATCAGCTTAGCAATGTGTTCTGCACTGGTCGCATTGGGAAGCTCGGCAAAAGCGATCACCTCACCCTCTTGCGAAAGAACCACCGGCAGCAATTCAATCTCCTGGCTTAGCTTGGTTATAACCTTATAAATCTTTCCAGCATCCTGTTGAGATACAGCGATGTGCTGATCAAGCGCAGGAGGGTTTTCAGGCAACTTATATGGTTCAAACATTCCATAATCCCCTGAGGGTCCGCATCGGTGAGAACTTATGAAGGGGCTCCCCTCAACCTTGCCAAGCCGATTTATACCTAGTACTTTGCGGCGGAAATCTGTATCCGGTCGAGCAGTGCAACGCAAAGTACTTTATACAGTTGGGAAGATTGCCTTAATCTGG
>JAFGMS010000147.1 GCA_016927375.1 Anaerolineae bacterium | reverse complement strand
TCGCGCAACGCTTCCTACCAGTCGCGCAACGCTTCCTACCTGTTGACCAATGCTTGCTCCATGTCGTTGGGGCAAAGGCTCAGAGTAAGCTGCCGGGTCTGGCGGTGAGGGTGTCAGCGAACGATGTTGTCAGCCTGTTCCAGGATATCATCCGGGATATAGAGACCGATGGCTTCAGCCCTCTTGAGATTGATGGTTAGATAGAACTCGGCCGTTTCTACCGGCAGGTCAGCCGGCTTGCTTCCCTGGAGAACTTGATTCGCCATCCGGGCTGTTTGCTTCCCTACCTCAAAAAGGTCAGCCGTCAGGGTGATCAACATCGCATTTGAGGGAGCCGACGATCCCATTGGAAGGCGGCGACCGATGGCGGCCCGGATCAATTTATCGCTATCCTCACCTCCTGTGATGGTAGGCGAAGGCAATGCAAAGATAGCGTCGATGTCGTCCGGCAGGCTCTCGATAGCGGCGACTGCTTCATCAGTTGAGCCTACTTCGTCAAGCACGAGCTCGATCCCTAACTGCTCTGGAACTCCTTCTAGCATGGCTATGCCTATCATTGCAACCGGATCGCTGGGGTTGTAGGGTAGATAAACCTTGTCCGCTCCTGGCGTGATCCTCACTAACCATTCGAGCGCCGCGGCAGTTTCCGTGCCATTTTGGACGCCGGTGAGGTTGCCGCCGGGGTGGGCGATGCCCGCCACTATCCCTCCCTCGACGGGGTTAGAAACCGCGCCAAAGACGACCGGCATATCTGTGCCCGCAACGGCTTGCTTGGTCTGCAGAGCCGCCAGATTACCCACCGGGAAGAGCAGGTCTACATCCTGAGCCAGCAAACTCTCGATCTCAGCATCAATTACCTGAAGCTCAGACCCTAAGACGCCGTTGTAGATGTAGATCACGTTTTCACCTTCGACGTAACCTAAGTCAGCCATACCTGTCTTGAACCCCTCAATAACGGGTTCCAGAATTGAGACGTAACTGACCACGCCGATGGTGTAGGTTTTGGGCGGCTCCATACCACCACAGGCTGCCAGGAATGACGCGACCAGCGCCGGCAATATCAGCATGTTTGACCGGGAACGTGCCATCCTTAAGCGTATCATAGCCAGGCTCCCTTGAAAATAGTGATGAGTGATGAGTTAAAGCTCTATACGTGCCTCTTGTTTTCATAAGATTCAATCGAGCACACTCTCACCCATCCTGTCATTCCCGCGAAAGCGGGAATCCATTTTTGCTTGCCCAAGACCATCGTTGTTTCTCGCTGTGAACTACCGGTAGACCGCAGTGGGTCGCAGGCGCCCTGGCGAAAAGCACAAGTCTTTCGGCCGAGGATCGCGAACGAGTTCAGGGAGGGTCAGAAACGAGTTTAAACACGATCACAAACGAGTCTAGACTCGTTTGGCAACAAGATTAGAAGCGTTTGGGAACGAGTCCGGACTCGTTCCCGGGTTGCTCAGCACTTACCTTGTTCCACGCTGCCAGGCTGCCTGTTATTCCCGCGAAAGCGGGAATCCACTCGCGCACAAGCGACTGGCATTCGCGAAAGGAAATTCCTATAGTATCAAGATACAGAGTGATAGGTGATACTGTCAAGCCGGCCGCGAGCTGAATGACAAAGGAACCGGGTTGTTCCAGCTCCTTTTTGGGCTATCCATCGTAATTGCTTATTGCGTGTTCAACGCACAGACCAGATTGACTCACCATTCAGGATTTGCTCAAGCTGCTCGGCAAACTCGCTGCGGGAAAGAGGCTTTCCCAGGAAGCTGTCAAAGCCTGCTCGTCTGGCTTCGTTCATGTGACTTGTGTGGGTTGTGTAGGCTACCACCGGCACCCCCTCAAAAGCCGCATCGTTGCGAATATATTCCAGAACTGTGTAGCCATTTGCGGAAGGCATTTCGAGATCGAGGAAGATCACATCGGGACGCTGTGTGGCTTGTAGATTCTCGGCCAGCGTGTAGCTGTCGTAGATCACATCCGATGTAACCTCCAGATCTGTAAGCAGGCTCTGCAGCACATTGATACTGGTCTGATCGTCCTCGATGATCAGCGCCCTCACACCTTTGAAGTCAGTCATACTATCTCTCCTATTGATTTATAGATATGGATCCAGTACAGCGGTGACGTCAGGATCACCTGAAGTCACCACCCCAGACTGGTTCCCCGTCCAAAACGGCGGCAATGCTTTGCACAAAGGCAGCACGCCGGATCGGTTTTGCGATGTATCCTTTGAACCCCTTATCGCGCGCTTTGTTCATCTCGACACCCGGGTCGGAGGCGCTGACAACAACGACCGGGATAGGGGCTAATTCGGACCGGCTCTTAATCTTGTCGAAGATATCATAGCCACTCTCACCTCGCCTGAGCATCAGGTCCAGCAAAATGACATCCACAGGCAACGACTGGACCAGTCTCTCAATGGTGTCGTAGTTCCAGGGGTCCTGGATGACGAGAGCGCCGGCATCCTTCAGTACAGTCGCTATGATCGCCATATTGGTGGGATCATCTTCGACAACAAATACGCGTTTCTGCTTGAGTAACATCCTTTTCTCCTGTGCTTCACCGCATCTGGATCTTTACGGCACATACCAGACAGACTCGCCGGTGAGCAGTCTTTCGACTAGTTGGGGGAACACCCGCTGCACAATGGGTTTCCCGATAAGTCCGTCAAAACCTGCCTGCTGGAGCTGTTCAATATCATAGGACATGACGTTAGCAGTCATGGCGATAACGGTGGCTTTCTGGTAGATCGGATTGCTGCGCAGCATTTTGAGCATCTCGTAGCCATCGTGCGGGTCAATTTGAACATCAAGGAAAAATACATTTGGGCTGGTTGGTAGTGCGCTTAATTTTTCGAGGAAATTGGCACTGTTCTCAAATACTATCAGATGAGAATACCCCAATACATCTTTGATCAAGACTTCAAAGACCTCACGGCTCATCTTGTCGTCTTCAACATATAAGAAACGTGGTTCGTGATTATCCATTGAAACGTATTACCTCACACTGTTCTTAAGCCGCTGGAGCGGAGACATCTTGGCTGACTGTTTGCATCTGCTCCTGGGTCAACTTGGGCAGACGGATATAAAAGGTTGTCCCCTGATTCGGTTGGCTCTCAAACCAGATCCTCCCCCCATGCATCTCGACAAAGTGTTTTGAGATAGGCATCCCCAGGCCGGTTCCAAAGGCTCCGGTCAGGTCGTGCTTGGCTTGCCTGAATGTCTCAAATACCTTGTCATAGTCTTCCGGTGCAATACCGATACCAGTATCTTTGATAACAACTTCGATGCCGCCATCTTGCCGGCTGGCTGTGAGTGTAATACTGCCTTGTTTGGTGAACTTGGCCGCGTTAGAGACGACATTAAGAAAGACCTGGCGGAGACGCCGGTTGTCGCCGAAAGATTTGGGAAGATCGTCCTCGACCTCAGCAATGAGCCTGACCGGCTTGTCCTTGACCAATCCCTTACCGACAGACACAGTAGAAGCCAACACGGCGTTGAAATCGACCTCTTCGATGAAAAGCTCCATCATGCCGGCTTCGATCTTGGTAATGTCCAACACGTCGTTGATCAGGCTGAGCAGGTGTGAACCGCTCGCCAGAGCCTGCCGGAGGGCATGCACCTGCTTTTCATTTACCGGCCCGTAGATGCCTTCAGAGACAAATTCGGTGAAGTTAAGGATGGCATTCAGCGGTGTGCGCAGCTCATGAGACATGTTAGCGAGGAAGCGCGATTTAGTTGCGTTGGCTTCCTCGGCAGCGGCCCGGGCCTTTACCGCTTCAACGATGGCATCTTCAAGATCGCGGGTGCGCTCGGCCACCTGCTGTTCCAGGTTTCCGATAAGACCCCGCAGCTGTGCGGTCATGCTGTTGAAGGCGGTGGCCAGAACGCCCAACTCATCTTGGCTGGTAATCTGCACCTGCTGAGAGAGATCGCCGTCGCTGATCGCCTGTGCAGTCGAGGCCATCGACCGGATAGGTACGGTAATCTGGCGCACAGAGACAATGCCCAACGAGGCCGCTATCACCAACATGGCTACCACAAGGCCAATGGTGATGCGCACCGTTGTGATGGCCAAGGCCAGAGCTTCTGGAAGAGTCTGTTCAGCAACGATGTTGAACTCCTGGGCGCCGAAACGAATCGAGTTGACAGCCAACACCGCATCACCACCGATCGCGGTTTTCACCAGCCAAACCAGTATCCGGTCCGGTAAAGTGTTTGCTGCTGCCTCGCCTATCGTGCCACCTAGGCCAGGCTGGATGCCGTTCTGTCCAGGTAACTGGAAAGTAGTGCCTCGCAATACTACCGAAGGGTTGCGATGAGCGATGACTCTGTCCTGGGCATCTACGATGTAAACGCTTTGACCTGGGCTGACCTGCAGGTTGGCAATCAGGTCCCAGATTTTCTTTATACGGATCTCAGATATAAGAACGCCGTCTGTTACGCCGCTGCGGACATCGATCAGGGGCACAGCAATCGTCATGAGCGGCTCACCGGTAGCCTGGTCGAAACGGACAGGGCTGTAATAAGTCTGGCCGCTCGCCAGGGGAATGACAAACTCTTCGGCCTCAGAACGATCACCAGAGCTCTCAACGGTGATATCTGCCCGGGAGACACGTGTCTGCTCTTTTCCCTGGCTGTCGAGTAAGACCAGCTCGTCAAAGACATCCTGGTATGACAGCAGCTCGGACAAAATGCTTTGCTGCTCATCTTGATCCAGGTTCTGCAGACCCTGTACCTGGCTGGTGAGACGCAGCTGTTGTTCCAACTCTGTAAAGAAGGCTGTTACTTCGCTGGAAACACGCTGTGCCACCTCGCTCTGTAAATTAAGTGCTTGCTGCCCCTGAGCGATGTAGCTCTGTACGCCCAGAATGATCCCGACCAGCAGCAGTGGGCCAATAGCCAGGCCGATGAAAGCCAGGGTTAGACGATTACGAATACTACCGCGCATGGATATACCTTTCTAAAGGATCCAGTCCTGGCAGTCACCTTACAGCAACCACCAGGACTTTGGAGCCGCGAATTTACCGAATGACGTTGTCTGCCTGTCGCAAGATATCGTCGGGGATATCGAGACCGAGGGTTTCAGCTCTCTTCAGGTTAATGTATAGGAAAGACTCATCAGTCTCCACAGGCAAATCTGCCGGTTTTGTCCCCCTGAAGATCTGATCGACCAGCCGAGCTGCTTGCTTACCCATGGCAGGGAACTCAGATCCATAAAAGACCAGGGCTCCTGTCTCAACGTGACTCGACAGATAAAACGACCCTACAATGATGTCATGTTCCGCTGCGGCTTCGAACATGTCCTGGATACCTGGGTCCAGGGTCGGCACAGGTACCAAAAAGACAACTGTATCCTTAGAAAGATTCTCGACGGTGGCTACCATTTCCTCTGGGGTGTATGTCTCGCTCGGAATAAGCTCGATGCCAAGCTGGGCGGTAGCTTCAGGGAGAGATGCGACAGCTATAGTTGAAATGATGTCGTCGGGGTTGTAAGGCACGTAGACTTTCTTTGCATCCGGGGCGAGCTTGAGCAGCCATTCCAATGATTTGTCAACAGTAAAGCCTCGTTGAACACCGGTCACATTGCCGCCAGGCTGGCTGATGCTCTCCACGATGCCTGCTCCAACCGGGTTGATGGTTGGGCAAAAGACCACAGGTGTGTCAGTTCCTTCCACGGCTGCCTTGGCTGCTAGAGTTGTTGGGTTGCCCATGGTGAAGAGCAGATCAACATTTTGTTCCAGCAGTCTTTGGATTTCAGCATCAATCACCGCGGGGTCATTGGCGATTGGACCCTGGTAGACGTAGGTGATGTTTTCACCCTCAAGATAGCCCAGCTCCGTCATTCCCTCTTTTAATCCATCCAAGACTATGTTCAGTGGCGGATCGTAGTTGACTATGCCGATGGTGTAGGTTTTGTTTTGCTCAGCACTGCCACAGGCCGTTAGCGTCAGCATTGCTAATAGGAGCAGCATCAGAGAGAAAAACCGGATAGATTTTAGCTTTGAGTGTACCATGTAAAAGACCTTTCATTTGTGAGATATATGCCTTTCGAGGCGCTTGATTGCGTTCGTCTTATATGTTGTTGTCCTCTACCGAAGAACAGTTTTTTCGGTTTGACGAACATGCAACCTATATCATTCTAAGCGACGGGAAAGGTTTTTGACATGGGGTGTTACCCTAACAAGAATGAGATGCATCTCGGCAGCGAGAGCGACACTGGCTTGCATTATCTGAGCCAATCTCAGATATCTGGTTGATCGTCTCAACTGGCTGTATAATCACCACGACTTGGCCGGCGGGCAGAGATCTGCCGGAGTGCTTCCAGTAAATGTGACCGCCTTCTGCTGGAGGCTGGTGCCCACTGATTGGTGCTCCAGGTTATCTGCGACCGATAAGAATAGCTACGGCTCCGTAACAAGCTGGCGTATTTCTCCAGGCCGCTTGATCTTTGAATGGGGGAGTAGGTATCATGCCTGTTCCTGTCATCCTCTATCCCCGTCAGGAGGAAAATACGATCTCATCATGCAAAACTTGGACTTGATTCGGCCGGTTGATCCGGAAGTTTATGCTGCTGCTGTTGACGAGACCACGCGCCAGCAGACCGGCATCGAGATGATCCCTTCGGAGAACTATGTCAGCCAGGCCGTTCTGGCTGCCATAGGCTCGGTGCTTACCAACAAGTACTCGGAGGGATATCCCGGCAGACGGTATTACGGCGGCAACGAAAACGTCGATATCATCGAGAGATTGGCAATTGAGCGGGCCAAGACATTATTCAAGGCCGATCATGCCAACGTGCAGCCCTATTCCGGCTCGCCGGCCAATCAGGCCGTCTATTATGCGCTGGCTGCCCCTGGCGATACCGTCATGGGGCTGGCTCTGCCCGATGGCGGGCATCTGACTCATGGCTGGAAGGTCAACTTCTCGGCGCATTATTACAACTCCGTCCAATATCCCATCGACCCTGATACCGGACTGATCGATTATGATGTGGTGTGGAAGATGGCAAGGGAGAACAAGCCCAAGTTGATCTGGGCCGGCGCGACAGCCTACCCGCGCGTCTTCGACTTCGACAAGTTTGCTGAGATCGCCCAGGATGTTGGGGCATACTTCGCGGCCGATATTGCGCACATCGCCGGTCTGGTCGTGACCGGTCTTCACCCCGATCCGGTTCCGGTGGCCGATGCGGTCAGCATGACCTCTCACAAAATGCTGCGCGGGCCGCGCGGCGCGATGATCCTGTGCAAGCAGGAACATGCCAAGGCAATCGATAGGGCGGTATTCCCCGGTTTGCAGGGAGGTCCTCACGATCATGTGACGGCAGGCATCGCTGTCTGTCTGAGAGAGGCCAGTCTGCCGGAATATAAGACTTACTGCCGGCAGGTGATCGTGAACGCCCAGGCGCTGGCCGAGGCATTTGCCGGCCGCGGCTTCACCGTTGTCAGCGGCGGCACCGATAATCACCTGGTGCTGGTCGATCTCTCAAATAAGGATGTGCCGGGCAAGGTGGCCCAAAAGGCGCTCGACAGGGCACATATCACCCTGAATGCCAACATGGTTCCCGGCGATAAGCGCAGCGCCTTCGATCCATCAGGCATCCGCATGGGCAGCCCGGCAGCGACCACACGCGGCTTCGAAGAGGCCGAGATGAGGCAGGTTGCCAACTGGATCTCCGACGTGGTCGAGCATGTGGATGACGACAAGGTGATCGAGCGTGTGCGTGGCGAAGTGACAGAGATGTGTGGGAGATTCCCATTGTGGTACTGAGTGGCTGATGGCTGATAGCCTATAGATCGTTGCTCATGACTATAAAAGACAGGTGGGGAGATGGATAACGAAGAACAACTCAAGCTGGAATATGCCACGCTGATGGAACAGTATAAAGCGGCCAGGGAAGAGATCAACGCGCTGCTCGACTCATCGCGCCAGATGGTCGGCTTGACCTTTACCGTCATCTCGCTTTTTATCGGCGTTTCGGCGTTCGTCGAGGCGCAGATGCCCATTGCCTATCTCATCCTGCCCTTTTTCCTGTATGGGCTGACGTGGGTCCAGCTTCGCCACATCTTGCTGATGCGTAGGGCATCGGTATACATTGCAAAAACAGTCGCGCCGCGGGTGAGGGAGATCCTGCAAGCCCTCTCTCCCGGCAGTTCGCTCGACGCAGGGCACATCCTCGATTGGGAGGAACGATGGCAAAGCCCCGGTGAGCGCAGGGGCGGGTTGTGGCTCTTGCCTGTGCTTGGCGCCGGGTATGGGCTACCCCTTTTCGCTGCCCTTCTGTCTCTGGGCGCTTATTTCCTCTTGACCCCGGCTGTATCTCCTCTTGGCTGGGTTTTGATCGCCGCCAACCTGGTCGGACTGATCTATAGCTTTATACTGGGCTTCCTGATCGAGTTCCGGCACTTCACCTGATTTAAGTGGTGATCAGTCAAATTACTCACAGTCAAGAAGGCAACTAATGCAGCGTGATGAAAGAAGTCTGCCATACAAGCTGAAAATCCATCACGTATTTACATATTTGCGCATCGCTCACAACCACTCAGTCCGGTATAGAGGCTTATTATGAACAAAGGAACCTGGTACGCTGTTGGTGCTTATGTGATGTGGGGCTTGCTGCCTATCTACTGGAAAGAACTCCACACTATTCCGGCCATACAACTGATCGGCCACCGTATTATCTGGTCCTGTCTTATGCTGTTCGGCATCATCCTAATCTCTCGACAGCTTAAGGTTTTCCGTGTGTCGGCTCTCAAGCTGCGGGTTATTGGAATATATCTGGTGGCCGCATCGCTAATAGCCGTCAACTGGTTGACGTATGTGTGGGCGGTTAATGCCGGGTTTATCGTCGAGACCAGTCTGGGTTATTTCATCAACCCTCTCTTTAGCGTCCTGTTGGGCGTTGCCTTCTTACACGAGCGCCTCCGCCCTTGGCAGTGGATGTCTATCGGATTGGCAATGGCTGGAGTCTTGTATCTGACGATTGCCTATGGCTCTCTGCCATGGATTGCTCTGACGCTTACCTTTTCTTTTGGGTTCTACGGTCTGGTCAAAAAGATAGCGCCTCTTGGCTCGCTTTATGGCCTGATGCTTGAAACAGCTATTCTGTTCCTGCCTGCTCTTGCTTATCTCCTCTATGCAGATGGTGTTGGCCAGGGAGCTTTTCTGCGCACTGGCTTACTGCCGGATATTCTGTTGGTCAGTGCAGGACTACTGACAATCGTTCCCTTGCTGATGTTCGCCTCAGCGGCGCGGCGCGTCCCGCTTTCACTGGTTGGCATCTTGCAGTACATCGCCCCGACGCTGCAATTTCTGCTCGGTGTATTGGTCTACGGCGAGGACTTCACCACTGAGCGCTTCATTGGCTTCGGCATCGTTTGGATCGCGCTGATCATCTATGGGGCGGAAGGTTTCCTGGCTTATCGTGCACAGGCGGCTGTGGCTGGGACAGATTAGGATTGTGAAAGGGTTATATTTGCATATGCAAGGCAGTGTGACCTGCACGCAACCTTGAATGACCCACATGCGACTTAAGTGACCTGCGTGCGCGGCTTCATGTTTCATGTGGTGACGCACAATCAGGAAAGGGGAGGAAATATGTCAAAGAAGAACACAGAGGAGAATAAGCTGGTTGTCAATGTCGATCTCGGCAAAGAGAAAATCAGCAAGTACATCTATGGCCATTTCTCAGAGCATCTGGGACGCTGCATTTACGATGGTTTTTGGGTAGGAAAGGAATCGCCCGTTCCTAACACACGGGGTATTCGCAATGATATCGTGGAGGCGCTGCGTAAGATAAACATCCCCGTCTTGCGTTGGCCGGGAGGCTGTTTTGCGGACGAGTATCACTGGCAGGACGGCATCGGCCCCTATGAAGACCGCCCCTGCATGGTCAACACCCACTGGGGAGGCGTTACCGAGAACAACCATTTCGGCACACACGAGTTCATGGATCTGTGTGACCAGCTGGGCTGCGAGCCCTACATCTGCGGCAATGTGGGCAGCGGCACCGTGCAGGAGATGCAGCAGTGGGTGGAGTATCTCACCTTCGATGGGCAGAGCCCTGTCTCGGACATGCGGCGAGCCAACGGCCGCGAAGCTCCCTGGCGCGTCCGGTTCTGGGGCGTGGGCAACGAAAACTGGGGCTGCGGCGGCGCGATGCGGCCGGAGTTCTATGCCGATCAGTACCGCCGCTATGCAATATACTGCCGCAACTTCGGCGAGAACCGCCTTTACAAGATTGCCTGCGGGGCTAATACCGCCGATGTTCATTGGACCGAGGTACTTATGCGTGAGGCAGGCAGGCTCTTAGATGGTTTGTCGCTTCACTACTACACCGTGCCGGGCAGCTGGGAGGAGAAGGGCTCAGCGATAGAGTTCGATGGTGATGAATGGTTCTCGACATTGAAGAAGTCCATTTACTGGAACGAGCTCATTGCCATGCATTCGAGCATCATGGATCGTTACGACCCGGAGAAGCGCGTGGGGCTGATCATAGATGAATGGGGCACGTGGTATGATGTGGAACCGGGCACTAATCCGGGGTTCTTGCACCAACAGAACACGCTGCGGGATGCGCTGGTAGCCGGCACCATCCTCAACATCTTCAATAACCACTGCGAGCGCGTGTATATGGCTAATATTGCTCAGACGATCAACGTGCTGCAGGCCATGGTATTGACCGATGGCGAGCAGATGCTCCTGACACCCACCTACCACGTGTTCGAGATGTACAAGGTACACCAGGATGCCACCCTGCTGCCCATCGATCTGGTCAGCGTGCCATATACAAATGGCGATGAGACCATCCCAGCCATCAATGCCTCCGCATCTCGTGACGATGAAGGTAAGGTCTGTCTCTCCCTGTGTAATCTCGATCCTGAACGGGAGATGAGCATCTCTTGCCGGCTGCGTGGGATGAAGCCTGCGCGTACAGCCGGTCGTGTCCTGACCGCCGATACCATCAATACCCACAATACGTTTGATGAGCCGGAGGCAGTGAAGCCGGAGGCGTTCGATAAGATGAGCCTGACAGGCGATACTTTGTCGGTTAGTTTACCAGCGAAGTCGGTGGTGGTGCTGAAAATTGAGTAGTGCGAGAACATGATTCTCGCGATATCCAGTTGCTGGGCAGCCAGGTCCTCACATTGGGGCAAATGACGGGGAGGGAAAATGAAGTTCCGGGAAATAACAGATGATGACATACCCGCTCTCTTTACTGTACGAGTGGCGACACATGAAAACGCACTGTCACGGGAAGAACTCACGGCCATGGGCATTACCAACGAGTCTGTAAAGGAAAAACTTAGCAAGACTTTTCATGGCTGGCTGTGCGAAGTAAATCACCAAGTTGTTGGCTTTGCAATCGGTGACAAGGCGACCGGAGAACTATGGGTCATCGCCGTGTTGCCGGAGCATATTGGGAAAGGAATCGGCTCAAGGCTGCTAACTTTGGTTGAGAATTGGCTATGTGAGAATGGCTGTTCACGGCTATGGCTCACTACGGATGTAGACACAAACCTGAAGGCATATTCGTTTTATCGTCGCCACGGCTGGATAGATGATCAAATCAAAGATAATTTGCGGTACATGGCCAAAATCATCCCACCAAATTGCTAGTGCTGCCCAGCAAGCACATGCAGCCAGCATGCATCCCCGGCGGCGGTCTCGACCATGATGGTTTGTGGGATAGGACACACAGTTGACATGCTGGTCGCTGAGGGTCTGCAGGAGGCTGCGTTGCACATGACATCTGAGGTAAAGCAATGAAAACAGAGGACAATGTCATATATGACGAGAAAGTTTCTTCCCGGATGAGGTTATACAGATCATCCAAGAAGCAATATCCGCTAACGCAAACCACTGAATTGCCAAGGCCCGCGTGAAGCGGGCCTTGTTACTTCTCCATGTTCTGCCTCAATCTATGGCACCAGCGCCTGCACATCTAGCGGGACACCCTTGCGAGCATCCAGCCCCAATGATATCGCATCATTGGGGCACAGTGCTTCGCATACGCCGCAGCCCATGCAGGTTTCCCAGTCTACGTGAGCAGTCTCATCAACCTGAATGGCGTTGAATGGGCAGGCATTCTGGCAGATACCGCATGCCTGGCAGTTTTCCTCATCGACCTGTGCCACGTAACCCGATGACGTGACCATCGGCACGCCGCGGTCGCGCATGGCTTCAATCGCCCCGCAGCAGCATTGGCAGCAGTTGCAGATCGCATAGAAGCGGTTCAGCATCACGTCTTTGAAGTAGGCGGCATGCAGATGTCCACGCTCGTGCTCTTCCTGAAGAATGCGAAGGGCTTCATCCTGAGTAATGCGACGACTGCTGCGTGGGTGGTGCTCCAGGATAAAGTCGACAAACGGCTGGCCGACGACCATACACACCTGGGTCGGCCGGCAGGGGTTGGCTCGACCAGAGCGGCAGGGGCATTCGTAGACAGCAATATCCGGTGGACTGCTGAGCACGATGTCGCGAGCTGTTGCATAGGGGATGAGCTGCTCCAGGTCTTGCCGGGGGATATCCTGCTCGATGGTGATTAGCTTCCTGGCCAGGTCGAGGGGCAGAACCTTGCCATGGTATTCATCAGCCCAGCGTCTCTCGCCTTCGATTGGCTCAAGGTTCGGAAAGCGGTACTTGATGGAGCCGCCGATATACAGGTTCGACCAGCGCGAGTAGACATAGGCGTGGAAGAAGTCGCCACTCCAAAAGTGGCGCCAGCCGCCCTCCTTCAGCCAGGCTCGGGTGGATGGGCGCAGCAAAGCCCCTCGCTCACCGAAGATCCAAACACCCGCTATGACAACCAGGAGGACAATAACGACGATCAGAAGCACTGTGCCAAACATGGGGCTCTATTCCTCTCTTGCCAGTATGCGTGCATACACCGGGCATCGATATCCAATATGTGCCTGGCACGCTGATGGCACATCATTGGGCGGGTCGATGTCCATCTCCCGCAGGGAGCGGGTGACGTGACACAGCGGCAGGCCTATCACGTTTGCCATGCAGTGGCCGAAGTTCTCAACAGGGTGGAAGCCGGTGTGCTGGATGGCGTAAGCTCCCGCCTTATCGAAGGGGTCGCCGCCGGCGATGTACTCAGCAATTTCTGTGTCGCTGTAATTGCGCATCTGCACGGGGCTGCCGGCCAGATCGGTGATCCCCTGAGCGGTAGCAGTATCCAGCAATGTGATAGCGGTGTAGACCTGGTGTGTTCGCCCTCGCAGTCGACGCAAAATGGCGGCGGCCTCTTCTGCATTGCGCGGCTTGCCCAATACGTCATAACCATCCACAACAATGGTATCGGCTGCCAAAATCAGTTGATTGCCGTTGATGTACTTAGACGCGGCTTGTGCTTTCTCGCGGCTGAGCCGCCGGGCGTAGTCTTCAGGAGCCTCATCGGAGAGAACGCGCTCGTCGATGTCAGCATTGGTTGTTTCGAATGGCAGCCCCACCAGCACCAGCAGTTCCTTGCGTCGCGGCGAGGCAGAGGCCAGAGTGAAATGCATGGCTTGTCGTTGATTATCCTTTTGTTGATAGTGCCAGCCAGCCCCATTGTACGCATTCCGGATGATTTGTCCATGTATAACAAGAAGCGGCGCAATGCACCGCTTCTTAATAGACATTATCACGGTTTATTTTGCTGAAGCGCAGTAATACTCAGAATATGGCTCTTTTCCCGCTTGGAGAATTTAATCGTGAT
>JAFGMS010000146.1 GCA_016927375.1 Anaerolineae bacterium | reverse complement strand
TATCAAGAGACTGTGAACTACTTTTCACAGCTCGGAAACTTAAACGTAGACCGGGTCAAAAAAGGAAATTCCTATAGGATCAAGTTACTTTGACAATGTCATGTTTTCCTGAGCAACCAGAATGGGCAGGAGAGGCTCCTTGTGCTTCAGAACGAAGGATCGACGAAGGATCGACGGATCTGGGACGAAGAGCGCCTCTTTGGGCACAGCAACATCGAGAGGTTACTCAAGTTGACATTGTCAAATTACTCACTCAATACGGCACTAAACGTATGTGCGGGCTCTGCGTAACAGGTGGATTCCCGCGAAAGCGGGAACGGCAGCGCCGAGAAAGAGTAAGACACCGAATATGACGCGTTTTGCAAATAACTTGGCTCATTTCACATAACGGTGAACTATCCCTGAAGCCGCCATATATCACCCAGCACGCTGAGCAAGTTCTGCAAACTATGCCACTCAAGCCCAGGCTCAACAGGCAAAAAGTTGCTGCGGCTTTGATGATTGCCATCTTGATTGGAGGTATTGGCACTGCTGGGTGTTTCCGTGGTTTACCAATGCTTGCGTCTGAGCTGACCTTGATCATTTCAACCTCCATTCCTACCTCACCCCCTGCTCCTACCACAACAGTGTCCGCATCCACCTCAGCGATGTGGGTGTTTCCCCCCTGCCGACAGTAGCGGCGAAATGCTTTACGCGCCGGATTACGATAGCAGCGAGTGGAAACCCGTTAGTTGTGCCGATGGCATAGAGCTAACCAATCTGGTAGTGCCTTATTGTCATCTCAAACCGAGAATAGGCCTGTGGGGCGGGTCTTTCTGTGAGGAGGCTACAGGCATGGGAGTTGCTGACTCTCTCTTGCGTCTATTGTGACATCTGATGAGCTCCAATGTCGGGATTATTGTCACTGGGGAGAGAATTGCCCCAAAAGTCGCGTCCACCGTTCTCGTCGATCTTCAGGCCGGCATGGAAACAGGGTGATTCCTCAGCCAATTGGTATCCCTTGAGCGAATCGAACCCCTCCGCGCCGCTGCCGGGTGAGCATAGCCCCGGATCGACAGTCAGATTGTGAGAGCCAGCCGGCTGACCTACGTGATTACCAAAGTAAACATTGTAGTCGAAACGAATGTTTGTACTGGGACCAAATCCGGGGATGCCAATATACGTGCCATCAGGATTCGATGGTCGGGTCGCGTGGATGTAACGTCCAATTCCTTCTGCATAGAAGATGTTGTTGCAGACGGACAAGCCATCCGGCCATTGACCATCTTCCCACGGAGAGAAGACAAAAACCTGTATGTCCAAATCCTCTTTGATGAAGATGACATTATTGTAAATCTGTGTATTCTTGACCGGCCCTGTCATAGTAAAGGTTCGACAACCGTCGTTCTGGCTAATATTGTAGCGCACAACTGTGCCCTGATTGCCTCGCTTGGTATCCGGTGCACAAACCAACATGAAACCACCTTCGTTATCGTGGCTATAGTTGTACTGGAACACTGTATTCCGGCTACGGAAATCGGAATCGAAGGCCTGACCGTCTGTGGTACCTTTCATACCGCTGACTTCATTGAACTGAATTGCCGTGTCCTCCGAAGCAAACGCCCAAATGCCACAGGCGTTGTCTTGACATCTCAAATGTGCGCCCCGCACGACATTCCATTCAACCAACGCTCCCTCACAACCCACTACTTTGATGCCGTCACCACCGATGTCTTCCAGAATATTGCCGCGGAGGATGATATTCCGGCTTGGATACCAGTTCGTATCTCGGTTCTTAAACTTGCTGTAGCCCCCAATCCCGTTGCGGTCGACATTCTCCACGCGGCAATCTTCGATCAGGAGATCGTCGAAGCAGCTACGCTTCAAACCACCGCTCTCCCACAAAATGCCATGGCCTTCAGCGCGATCTTTCTTCACCAACGTAGCATTGACGTCATGTACGTACAAATTACGCAGGTGGATGTGCTTCATGATGCCATAATTCCAGGCAGAAAGGCGGACCCCATAGCGATTCTCGGAGCGCTCCGGCCCATGATTGGTCAATTCGAGATGATTTACTTCCCAGTAGTCTTGATTTTCGAGAAGCAGTGCTTCCTCAAAGCTGCCTTCTGTGTCAATGCGAGGCAAGTCGCCTTCACCATACTGGTCGACGACTATAGGGTTTCCTGCCGCTCCGGACCCTTTTGGCTTCAGCCGGCCAGAGTAACGCGTGCCTGCCTTGAACAGAATCCGGCATCCTGCCGAGAAGATCATCGAATTCACTTTGTCCAGGCTATGCCAGGCGGAATTGGGCGATGTACCATCATTGTCGTCGTCACCACCATCGCTGTCCACATAATAAGCCGTTCCTGCCCTTTCCGTGGCCGGGCGATCTGCCATCAGTCTCCGAACCGGAGAGCATCCGGCCAAGACCCCCATTCCGGCACTCATAGATAGCCATCTGAGGAATTCTCGTCTGCCAATCTTACTTACTTCTGCATTGCAGCTTGACCTAGACACAATTTCAGCCTTCCTTTCGTCCAGTCATTGGAGGCTGAGTAGAAAGCAGCCTCATCCCATCAACCCCCAATAGATATTGAAGAAACCAAAGGCCAGTGCGGCCAGCGTAAGCAATGTGTATTGCACACGCCCCACGAGTGTCCAATAGCCATGCTTCCAGACAAGCAATAACAGCACGAACAGTCCCACTGTAAGCAGGATTTCCAGGTAAGGGATCGCAAATAACCAACCATCGGATGCGGGTAGACCAAAGCCAACCATGAAGAAATCGGTTTGCAGCGTCCGGCGAACAGCCAGGAGTAAGCCCACCCAGAACACCAAACCGAGCACGGCGACGGCCACTCCCAAGCCACGGGCTACCCAGGCCAACGTGGGCGAGGACTTGCCCTTGCGCCGCACTGCACGGAGCAGGTTGCCCGGCAACAGCAATATCTCCCCAATGAAAAACAGGAGAACAAGGGCCAATATGCCACGGTGGAAATAACTGGGCTGCCCCAGCAGCTCGGCATTCATGCGGTAAATGGCAGGCGTAACATACCAATCACCAGCAATGATGAAAGGAGCCCGTTGCAGTTCCTCCATACAACTCGAAGCCGGGGGG
>JAFGMS010000145.1 GCA_016927375.1 Anaerolineae bacterium | reverse complement strand
CACGGGTCGAGGCAGGCACCATTTCCTACCGGGAGCGGCTCATCAGTAGGCTCTGTGGTAGGCTCCCGTGTAGGTTCATCGGTCGGTTCTTGGGTCGGTTCTTGGGTCGGCTCATCGGTGGGGGGAGAGGTAACCTCCTCGATAGGAGTTGCCGTGGCGCGCTCGCCGCTCGACAATACGGTCTCAAGAAAGGGGCCACCCAAACCAACGGTCAGGCCAATGCAGCCGCAAACCAATAACAACAAGAGCGCGATAACTATCCACCATCTGCGCATTTTCTCATCGGATGTGTCGTCATTCGACATAACTTTCTCTTCTCCTCTGCTGCCTTCCAAGAGCATCGGCACAGCAAATCCCGAAGTTACCTTCACTATATAATATTATTCTTACTGAGCGCCAGCCGGAGAGCATTTATCGGGATAGGTATTATGGCCTATTGGAAGGGACGAACCGGGCAAAACAGGACTTATTTCCCTGTGAGCTCAGCAGTTCCCGCTTTGGAGATTTGCAGCAGGGATTACTGACAAAAACCCTGTTTTTTGCTCTGCGTTCTCTGCCACGACCTTTGGTCGTCTCTCTGCGGTGAAACAGTTTTTTTCTGGGCGCATTCTTTCAAACCGGGAATTGCTGCTGTGAGCTTGACATGAAACGCAAACGAGGCATCTCTTGTAGATGTCTGGGGCAGAGACAAACCCTGCCCTTATTAAGTTACTTCTTGGCTCTATCCCGAGTCCACCAGTACATCTGGTAGCACCCAGAAATACCATGGAGAAGCCGGTCCAGCCTGGTTGGGTGCTCACAACCTCACCCCTGAGGAGCATAGCAGCTCGATACGTGATCTGCGTCCCCTCTCCGCCGGGCGGAGAGGGGGACATCGCCGACGTGGCTATCAGCCACCGTTACAGGGGGTGAGGTTCGGCGCCGCTCAACTATCAACCACGCTATCGTCGTGTGTTACCGAACTCGCTACCTACCCGTAGAGATGAACCATTATTGCTACCACAATTCTTTTGGACTAAACTGATGCAATCCGGAGCAACACACAAAAACGACCTTGCTGAAAGGGCAGCAATGCTTGACAGCCGCTTTGATAAAATAGAAACTGCTCGCTGTAATCAAACCCTCGAAACCCTCTATAGGCTCGGAACATATATCAGCAGCCAACCCGAGATGGACAAGCTTCTCCGTTGTCTATTGAAAAGCGCCGCCGAGCTGTTAGATGCCGATCAGGGTGGGATCATCCACCTGTACGACCCGGCCACTGAGCAATTGACGGCCGCTGAGGGTGTAGCCTTGGGAGCGAAGTGTGTCGGACAGGCCTTACATCAGAGAGAAGATGTAGCCGGTCGCGTCCTTGCTACCGGACAGACCATAACGGTTGAGGACTATCAAACCTGGGATGGCCGTTCAGCAACTTGTGCAGATCTGCCAATTGGTATGGTGATGGCCATTCCGCTGCGCTGGCGCGACCAGGTGATCGGCGTAATGTCACTGATGGCCGATCATCGTCAGCATAGTTTTGGGGATCAGGATATCCGGCTGGCCGAGCTAATAGCTGCCCAGGCTGCTGTTGCTATCAGCCACGTGCGCTTACTTAGTGAAATCCACGATATCGAAGAGCGATTCCTGGACATTGCCCTTTGTGCCTCCGATTTGTTGTGGGAGCTGGACGCCAGAGGCAATGTCACTTACTGTTCTGAGCATATCCGATCTGTCTTGGGATATTCACCATCAGAAGTAGTGGGAAAGCCGGCGTTTGTACTGCTTGCACCTGAGCTGGCAAAATATTCCGAGAAGCTTGCTGTTGAGCTGATCTCTGGAGGTGAGTCCCTCTCGGGCATTGAAGTATGGTGCAGTCACAAGAATGGCCAGGCAGTCTGTATAGCGCTTGACGCCAAGACAATCACCAACCCATCCGGTGAAGTGGTTGGTTACCGTGGTGTTGCCAGAGATATCACAGCTCAGAAAGCGGCAGAGCAGCGCGAGCAGCTAACCTACGCACTTGGACAATACCTCACAATGGTTCTCTCGATAGATGAGATCATGGAAGCAATGATCACGCATCTTCTCGAAACATTAGAGTATTATTTTGTCGGCATCCATCTTTTGGAGGAAGATGGGCGCCAACTGGTTATCCAGCGAGGAATGATGAGGAATGGGCGCCAACTTAACCAGGGTGAGGCTTCCATATTCCTGGATCAGGAACCAAGCCTGGTTGCCCGAGCAGCGCGTCTGCGCACACCGGTAATCTCCAACCAGGTTAATGAAGATCCTCATTTCCTGTTTATGTCCTGGCTGCCTGAAACACAATCTGAGGCGGTCTTCCCCTTGCTCCGAGGGAACCAGCTTCTGGGTGTAATGGATGTCCAATCAGCGCAACTCAATCACTTCGGGAAAGCAGAAGTAAGGACATTGGAGACTCTGGCTGTCCAGGCAGCTATTGCAATTGAGAATGCTCGTTTGTACCAGGATCTGGAGCGCCAGGCAGCCAATCTGGAAGAGTTGGTAACTGAGCGTACACGGGAGGTTGTCCGTGAGCGGGAACGGCTCAAGGTCATTGTCGACAATGCCGATGACGGCATTGTGTTCACCGGTCCCGACGGCAAGATCGAGTATGCCAACCCGGTCTGGGAGCGTACTAGTGGTTACCCTGCTGAGGATCTCATCGGCAAGACACTGTGCAGCTTTATGGAGAGTGAAGCTGACAAAGACTCAAGGATCACGAGCAGCTTGCGGCGCGGTGAAACCTGGCAAGGTGAAATCAGCGCCCGGCGTCCTGATGGCTCTGAATACGACGCATCGGTGAGCATAACACCGGTGTTGGACCAGCAGGGCCAGATAGCGAACGCGGTTGCTGTACTGCGCGATATCACACCCCAAAAGCAGATGGAGCAGATGCGTAAGAAGTATGTTGCCAACATCTCTCATGAGCTGCGCACTCCCATCACCAGCATTAAGCTGTATCATGGTCTGATCATCGCTACCCCATCAGAAGACCATGAGCCCTACATGAATACAATAGCCGAGCAGATTGAGCGGCTGGAGCACTTGGTCGAAGATCTGTTGGATTTCTCCCGCCTTGACCGGGGTGTCTTTCTTTTGCGGCCCACCGACTTCTCTCTCAACGATCTGGTACAGGATATTTTGCGTGCTCATACACCTCAGGCAAACGAACGCAATGTACAGATCTCCGCCAGCCTGGTTCCTGATCTCCCCTTGCTCCATGCTGACCGCCATCGCATCGCTCAGGTGTTAAGCAACCTGCTCACCAATGCTATCAACTATACCCTGCCGGGAGGCGAGGTCAGGCTCTGCACCAGCCAGGAAGAAATCAACTCAGTTCCCTGTCTGAAGTTCGGTGTCTGGGATACAGGGGTTGGGATAGCACCCCAAGATCTACCATTTATCTTCGAACGATTCTTCAGGGCCGAGAATGCCAAAGCGGCAGGTGTACCGGGCACGGGCTTGGGGTTGAGTATCGCCAAAGAAATCGTCGATCTCCATCATGGCAGGATCAGGGTGGAAAGCTCTTTATCTAAGGGAAGCAGTTTCACCATCTATTTGCCCATCCGCCAACCTGTCGAGAACGCCTCTTAGCCAGATCTTCACTGTGGCGTATCGTAACTACTCAGCCATCTGGCGCTTCCTACTGTAGCTATGAGTGATGCGTAAAAGGTAAATAGGTAAAACGCAATGACTGTTCAGCT
>JAFGMS010000144.1 GCA_016927375.1 Anaerolineae bacterium | reverse complement strand
CAGAGCAAAAAACAGGGTTTTTGTCAGCAATCCCTGCTGCAAATCTCCAAAGCGGGAACTGCTGGTAATATTGACACAAGATCTAAGATCTGCTGTATTACCACGCTGATCGGGATGTTGGAGGCCGTTCTATGCAGACACAACAAATCAAAGTCCTGATTCTTTCTCTGATAGTGTTAATTACATTTAGCTTATTTTTGGTAGGTATTTCCTCCGGTTTTTTGGGTGAGCTGATTAACACTGCCCCCACATCCACTGAGGATTTGTCTCTGCACGCACTAGCCCCAAAACCACTGTCACCGCCGGATCACTTGGAGTTCGTTGACTCTGATGTTTTGCTGCAATGGGAATGGCCACAAACTTTGGCTGCTGAGCAGGTATTTGCCGTTCGGATATGGTATGAGGATGAATCTCCCATTGAGGTTTGGACAGAAGAAACAACAATCAGCGCACAGGAGTATATTGACAGTCTCAGCCGCGATCTAGGTGCTTTTCATTGGCAGGTAGCAGTCATTAATTATTCTTCGCAGGATGGTTTTGAATCAATGGGTAGTGAATGGAGCCCTTTGCAAACGCTGAATCGCGTCAGACGCTTTGTTCCTACTCCGTATCCAGTATCACAACAATCTGATTTGGCCAGATTCATTGCTGAGCAGCAACTGCCTTTGCGTACTGAAGTTATTGACTATGCTCGCCACTATATTTATGCCAACTCAGCCTCTGACTATCAAGAACCGGGAGATCCAGATCGCCGCGATGCACTTGATGCCATGCTTCGTTACTCCCAGGGTAATGATGAGATTCCCCATCTTTTGTGTGATGGTCGTGCGACTGCCATGCTGACACTCTTGCAGGAATTAGGAATTGAGAGTCGTCTTGTCTTCTTATACCGTGATAATGGTGATAGCATCCAGGAGCATACAATACTGGAAGTATTTAACCCCGATACACAGCGTTGGGAAGTTCAGGATCCTTATCGGGACGTTTACTATCTGGATGTAGAGAGTCAGGAACGCTCGTCGGTAGAGCGTCTGGTATTTGGTGCATTGGATAACATCGTTGTTTGTGATGAGGCTGCTTGCCGCCAGGACCAAGAGGACTCTGATGCTATGGGGTACTTTGCGGTTTTTCGTTATGGGTGGAGTAATACATTCCTGGTAAACCCTGATCGTTTCAGCGTATCTAAACGTTTCCCAGATCATGACGATGCTAATTTGCCTGAGTATCTGAGCAGCAAACCACGTGAACTCATCTTCCAATTTGACGCCTGGCAGAACTAACACACCAGGCAGGCAAAACCATTCTCCAACTGTGCTTTGTTGTTACACAAACCAGATGCTTGGGCTGAGAAAGCATCGCAAGACATCTCATTTACAGGAACCGACTGGGCGATTTGGAGTAGAATCGAATGGAGTACAAACAATAACACCACGGCCCCCTCTACATCTTGAGTAGAGGGGGCCGTGGCCGATGACATATGGGATGAAAATCAACCCGTGCTAGCTGACTACGTCATTGTGGAGGGCTGTCTGATGCGGGCAGCATCGTTTAGTCCAAAACCATGTCGTAATACAACACCCATTCCTGGGCAGAGCCGTCATACATGCTGACGTTTCTGTATCCGAGTACTTCTGTAAGCACAAACCACCATGAGCTGGCATAGCCTCCTACGCCGCAGTAAACAACAATGTGTTTGTACTTATCGCGGCCAATTACCTCCGACGCCAAGGCTTTTAGCTCACCTACCGATTTGTATGTCCCGTCCGCATTCCATATCGAGGGTGTGGGTAGAGATCTGGCAGTTGGGATATGACCGGGTTTTAGTGCATAGGGCTCCATGATTTCCCCGGTGTAAACCACTGTGTCTCTGGCGTCAAGAAGGACCATGTTACTGTGTCTCTTCTCGATCTGACGGTGGACGTAATCAATTGTAACAAACATCCTTCTGTCTACATGCCCCCTATAGGTTACAGGAGTCACTGTAGGTACTTCTGTCGTGACAGGCTTGCCCTCTGCTGCCCACTTGGCATAGCCGCCATCCAGGATAGCAACCTCCTTGATTCCGGCATGTGTGAGAGTGGCAGCCACTCTGGTGGTATTAGCAAGAGGATATAAGGCTGTAGGTGGATTGGCGAAATCCGGCCCTGCTCCGACGACAACGACGGCTGAGCGCTTCGTTATGCCCAGTGAGCCAAGGCCATTGAAAAGATCAACTGTGGCCGGTGCCTCCATCCAAATGGGATCTGTTGGTAGCCCTGGCTGTACCCAGATCGAAGGACTAAAGGGATCGGTAAAGGGAGAACTAACAGCGTTGGCGATATGTCCTGCCTCGTATTCAGCGCTGCTTCTGATGTCAAGAACGACGAGATTTTCCAGGTTGCCATTAGCCTCCAGCCAATCAGTGGAAACAATAGGGGGGATGGAATGGCCCGGGCGGCATTGAGCCGACTGCCCATAGACCGTTCCAACTGCAAGCAGTGATACCACAACAGCCAATAAGCATGCATTTAGAATAAGAGTCCGTTTATTTCTCATGTCTTTCTGCCTTTCTGTTTTAGTGTGTGTTGAATGTCATGAAACGTGTCAGCAGCAAGAATGTGATGCAGAAAACTGTTTACTATGGAGTATAAGGAGATAAGGGATATAGTGAACTAACCTGCTTCTTTCCACAAGGTAATGGAAGGAGCTCTATGCAGGTAGTAACTCAGCACATTCTCCAATCAATCCGCTATGGATATTGGAGGGGTAGATGACCTTTTCCTCCGTACTCTACAGTCCTCTGACTACTATTGTACACGATAGAGCAATAATGTGAATATTTTGGGAAGAGTTTTTCACAAATAATTCGGATTCCGGTAGGATATCCTTCTATTTCTATTCTCATAACT
Source organism: Anaerolineae bacterium (assembly GCA_016927375.1). Taxonomy (GTDB): domain Bacteria; phylum Chloroflexota; class Anaerolineae; order Aggregatilineales; family UBA3940; genus JAFGMS01. Next base: position 13,437 of record JAFGMS010000144.1, on the reverse strand, counting down.
GTAGGTGTAAAATGGAGGAGGCCATAATAACTTTCAGGGGAGAGGCTGACCGCTTCAGCTGTTTACTTTTTCGATTTCGTTTATTCTCCGATAAAGAATGGATGAGATTGTCCGGTAAAACGCGCAACTTACTTGTTGGTGAAGCTTCTTTCCGGGAAAAGCTGCATGTCTGCAATTCGATCTATCACAAACAGAAAGGGAAATGCCATGTTTGATCGTGACAACTCTCGTACCAGAAACCACAAGAAATGGATTATCCTGATTGTGGCTATTGTGATGAGCATTTTGTTGAGCGGGTGTGTCGAAGAGCCCAAGGTATACAGGGTGGGTGTCCTGGCTGGCCTCAATTATCTGGCCGATATAACCGAGGGCTTCAAGGATGAAATGACCCGGTTGGGCTATGTTGAAGGCGAGAATATCACCTATGATGTCCAGTCAACAGATTTTGACATGGATACCTATCAGAGCATCGTTCAAGGATTCATAGACGATGATGTAGATCTGATTCTTGCTTTCCCTACCGAAGCTGCCGTGGTGGCTAAAGAAACCACTGAGGGAACCGACATTCCGGTGGTCTTCAGCTTTGCCTTTATCGAAGAGATTGATCTGATCGACAGTGTGCTTGAGCCAGGCGGCAATATCACGGGTGTGCGTTATCCTGGCCCAGACGTTGCAATCAAACGCTTAGAGATCATGCTTGAGCTGGCCCCAGACGCAGAACGGATATGGGTGCCCTTCCAGCGGGGATACCCGAGCATAGAGTCCCAGCTTAATGCAATGCGTCCGATAGCCGAGGAAGCGGGCATAACACTGCTCGATGCTCCCGTTGATGATGCAGCTGAAATTGAAGCTGAACTGGAAGAATTGGCCGAATCATCGGATGACGGTGTTGGTATCGATGCGATTTTGCTTTTAGCTGATCCCATCAGTGTAACACCTGATGCTATAGTTGCCATGGGTAAGTTTGCTGAGGAACATGAAATACCGCTTGGTGGGGCCCTGATAGAGGCAGATGGTTATGGGACCATCTTTGGTGTCAATGTAGACATCATTGATGCCGGCAAGAAGACCGCGCCTCTGGCTGACAAAGTGCTCCAAGGCACACCGGCCGGCACCATTCCGGTGGTCTCAGGGGAGACCTTCCTCCAGATCAACTATACAAGGGCGCAAGATGTGGGAATAGAAGTGTCTGACAGCTTGCTGAATCAGGCGAACGAAGTTATTCGCTAGTTGGCCTGACAGAAGCTTTTCGAAATATTGCTGTGCTGAGCATCGCGCTTCCTGGTATATATGTTAGGATCGACAGCCGCGATGTTTAGCCGGTAAGTGTCTACTCGTAAATTTGCTTCGGGTGTTACGTGTCCGTACCTGATATTGGATAGGAAGGGCAATCAAACCGGATAATTTACGGGTAGACACTGTTGACGCAACGGAAAAGATGATGCAAACACTAACACAGGAATCACACAAGACACGAAGCCTGACTGCTACATTGGCCTGGGCTCTCTTCGCCCTAAGCGTAGTGATGCTTTTAGTCTCGGGCGGACTGCAGATGTTCTCTAATTTCCAGACTCAACGAGAAGCTATCTCCAACCGGCAGCAGATCATTGCCCAAGACGCATCCAGACGGGTTAGTGCCTTCATCCAGGAGCAGTTCAGCATACTGGAAACAGCGATCAGATTGACCGACCTGACTGCCGCCTCCTCAGTCGAGAGGGAAGAGACGTTGGGCAGCTTGTTGGGCCTGCATCTGGCCTTTAGGCAGCTGGTCTTGTTAGATGCTCAGCAAGAGGAGTTGACCAGGGTCTCACGTCTTTCAGAAGTCGGCTCCGGGCGTCTCGGCGACCGGCTTGATAGTGACGCGTTAACCCAGATCAGGCAGGAGGGGCGATATATCAGCCCGGTTTACATCGAGCCGATTACGAGCGAGCCTATGGTGATCATGGCGGTGCCGGAGACCACCATTCTGGGAGAATTTCAGGGCACCCTGGTGGCCGAAGTGAATCTCAAGTTCATGTGGGAGCTGATCGCGGATATCAAGATAGGTGAACAGGGGCTGGCTTATGTGGTAGATAGACAAGGTAACCTGATTGCTTTCAGCGACGTTGGCCGTGTCTTGAAGGGCGAGAACGTGAGCTATTTGCATACGGTCGAAGAATTCATTAACAACCCTTCAACGTACACCAAGACCGATGTAAGCACGTATCAGGGCATTCAGAGAAATCGAGTTGTTGGAACTTATATCCCTCTCGAAACACCAGATTGGGCCGTCGTGACCGAGCTGCCCTGGAACGAGGCTTATCGAGAGGTAATCCAAGAGGCTATCCTATCAACTATCATTATATTGGTTATGTCAATCTTAGCGGGTTTATTAGGCGTTTTTGTAGCACGCCGGCTGGCAGTTCCATTGGTGGATTTGACCCAAACGGCCGCTCAGATTGCTGGTGGTGATAGAAACCTGCAGGCAGTGGTGGAGGGGCCCAGCGAAGTTGTTCGCCTAGCCACGGCTTTCAACAGCATGACGGCGCAGATGCGTGACCTGATCGGCAATCTGGAGCAGCGTGTGGCCGAGCGTACGGCTGAATTGGAGCTAAAAGCTGCCGATCTGGCCAGGGCAAACCAGTACAAATCCGAATTCCTGGCAAGCATGTCGCATGAGCTGCGAACACCGCTTAACGCCATTTTGACCTTTAATGAACTGCTTGCTATTGGTACGTTTGGTCCGGTCAATGATGAACAAGTCGATTACCTCCAAAAATCTCTACAAAGTGGACGGCATCTCCTGTCTCTCATCAATGATGTGCTGGATGTTGCCAAGATTCAGTCCGGCAGGATGAAGCTGTTTATCGAGGACGGTTTCGATATCAAGCAGGAGTTGAAGGATATTGTAGCATCGACGGAAGTGCAGTTGAGAGATAAGCCTGTTACGTTGGTCACAGAAATCGATCCTGAATTTCCACCCATGACTTGCGACAAACGCCGCGTCCGCCAGGTGCTCTTGAACCTCGTTTCCAACGCGGTCAAGTTCACGGAGCGAGGTACGATCACCTTGGTTGCCAGAAAACGCGGCGATGAGGTTCTGTTTGCCGTCATTGATACAGGGCCTGGTATTACCCAGGAAGATCGGATTATTATCTTCGAGCCCTTTGTTCAAACTGAGGATGGCATTCGGCATGCGGGTGGAACGGGGCTGGGGCTGCCTATCTCGAAGAGTTTGGTCGAGGCTCATGGCGGTCGCATCTGGGTAGATAGCACGCCAGGACAAGGCTCCAAGTTCTACGTATTATTACCGCTTTCTCAAGATCAAGTGGATAGGACCACGGAGTCTCAATCATGACCGATGAGTCTGTTTACCTCTGTGTCGAAGACGACGAGATGAATCGGTTAGCAGTCAAGGCAGTTTTCAACCGCTTGATGGGGGTCAATCGGTTAGTGGTGTTTGACGACAGTACCGACTTCATATCACGTGTGAAGGCACTCGAGGAACGTCCAACCGTCTTTTTGCTTGACGTGCATGTTAAACCGCATGATGGATTCGAGATGTTGAAGATGCTGCGAGGGGATCCGGATTTTCGAAATGCTCGGGTTATCGCTTTCACGGCCAGTGTTATGAATGAAGAAGTTGAACGACTCCGCGCGAGCGGTTTTGACAGCGCGATTGGCAAGCCGATCAATCTATCTGTTTTCCCCAGCCTGATCGAACGGATTGTGCGGGGTGAGTCGATCTGGTATATCACCTAACAAGCAAGAATAGACATATCTCCTGGGCGATGCGTCCTGGTTACATATAAGGTGAATGGACATGCAAGAGCTACAGGGTAAACGCATTTTTATAGTAGAGGACGACGTGGTGAACATGGCAGTGTTTGCTGCCACGCTTAGGCAGACTGGTGCTCTTATCGTACAAGATGCCTGGAATGCCAACACGATCAATCTCCTTCTCCAACATTTACCGATCGATGTCATCCTTCTCGATCTGATGCTGCGCTTCAAGACGAGCGGCTATGACATCTTTGACAAAATCAAGGCCAATCCGAAACTAAAGGATATTCCTATCATTGCGGTGAGTGCGTCGGATCCGGAGATCGAGATCCCAAAGGCAAAAAACAAAGGTTTTGCAGGCTTCATTGGCAAGCCTATCGATGTTTATAAATTCCCTATACAGATCGCCGCTTGTATTAAGGGCGAACAAGTTTGGTATGCACAGACGTGACACCCCAGGAGAACAGAAATGAGCCTACACGCATTGATTGTCGACGATAATGTTTCGAATGTCGAAGCACTACAGGCGCTTCTCCATAGAGAGGACATCGCTTGTACGACGCTAATATCTCCCATCGATTTGCCGGAACTTCTTGAGACGCTTGAGCCGGTCGATATAGTCTTCCTCGATCTGGAGTTCCCGAACGATAACGGCTTTGATATCTTGGAACATCTTCAGGCAGATCCACGCATGGCCGATGTGCCGTTTGTCGCCTACACCGTTCATATCAGCGAGCAGAATGAAGCACGCCAGGCCGGTTTCCACAGCTTCCTGGGCAAACCCCTCGATGTGCATAAGTTTCCTGAGCAGCTCCGGCGTATTCTCAGCGGTGAGCGCGTCTGGGAGATATGATCGGGTTTTGAAACCTTGCTCTCGTGGAGAAGAGATCTCTGTAGCCGATCGCTGTTCGCTAACAGCTGAGTGTTACTTGTGTTTGTAACTGCTCAGCTATGGGATGTCACTTGCGAACAGTTGTGAGTGCTGGGCGATTAAACATCAAATCGCTTGGGTGATGAGTTTGAGTTTGCAGTGGGCATATGTAGATGTTGAGGGGCGCCTATCGAGAAGCTTATCTTTACGATGCCGGGCTAACGCCTGCGCCTTCAATAGATGAAAATATCCAGGCTAATGTAGGTCGGACTGTTAGTCCGACCGTGCGCACACTGACGCTTCGCCCAATCTGTTTTCGCACCAGGGGCGCAGAGGACACAGAGAAAAACAAAAAGGAAACCTCAGCGTCTGCGGTGAATTGTGATCTTTCCCCCCAAACGGTACATACGCCCGTTTACAGTTCATAGCTAAAAGCTGATAGCTGAGTAGCTACTTGCGTTTCAATATCTCCCGTGCGATGTACCAGGCCGTGATCATCGCGGTCGGCACGCCACCGGGAGAGTGTACGTAATGCCCAACGGCAAAGAAGTTCCCCAGCGTTACATCTTTGGAAAAATCGATATGAGTGCTGCGCTGGGGATCCCAGTTCCAACCGGCGGAGCCGGCGCGCCAGTTGGACGTGTAGCGCTCGTAGGTTAGCGGCGAGGCTGCTTCCTGAACCTCGATGTGTTCACTCAAGCCTGGCAGGAACTCCCCGGCTTGCTCGATCAGTCGCCGGGTGACGGTCAGCTTGCGGGCCTGGTAGGCCTCGTTGTCAGACTTGAGGGTCTCCCATTCCTCGTAGGGACTAAGTCTTCCTATAAATAGTGCGTGCTTGCCGGGTGGCGCAATAGAGGGATCATCCTTGCTCAATAAGACGAGCTGGATATATTCGCCATTCGCGCAGGTGAACCAGATATGGCTGCCCTGGAAGCGCTGTAGCTCGGTCTCCAGACGAGGGCTGTCACGTAGGCCCAGAAAGACGGCGAAGATGGACTCGGATGGCACGGCAGCATCCAGTTTGTTCGTCAGTATGGGCAAGAGGTGCTCGCGGCCGATCAGATCAAAAAAGGTGTGATACAGGTCGGCGGCGGTGACTACCACACGTGCGGGTACGAAGGTGCCATCGGCCAGATCCACTCCCACCGCGGCCCTATCCTCGACCCGGATGCGGCTGACCCGTTTCCCCAGGTGCACCTGCCCGCCATGTTCATGAACAAAGCGCATCAATGCGTTGGCAAGTCCCTGCATTCCACCTACCGGCACCCAGGTGTCATCAAAGTAAGCTCCCCACATCCCCAGTGTGTTCTGTCCGGCCATCACTGGGTAGCCAAGCTGGTTGAGCATCTGGCGCAGTAGAGCATCCTTGAAGTAGCGCTCATGCAGACTGCGGTTGGTCTGCCTACGGGCGATGGCCATTGCCCATAGGAAAAGGGGATGCCGAAGGCCCAGGCGGATGGTAGTTGTGGCCACATTCTCGCCGAACATCAAACCGCTCTCAAGCATGGCGCGGAAGCCGTCTATCCCGATTCTCACCCAGCGGAAGTAACGCTGTAGATTGCTCGCCTCGCCAGGGAAATGGATCGCCAGATCCCGGCAAGTCTGCTGAGGAGTCAGGAAAGGGACGTCGTGCGGGCCCCAGCTCATCTGGTAGCTGGTGCGGGCAAAGTGGCGTTTTCCTTCCAGGCCCAGCTCTTTGAGGATGGGGAAGATGATCCCATTGGAGCCAAAGCATGTTGGCCCGGCAGGGAAGGTGAACCCATCACGAATAAACGATGAGATATATCCACCAGGCAGGGTGTGCTGCTCAAAGACCCGTACCGTTAAACCGGCTCGGGCAAGGTAGGCGGCGGTGGTCAGCCCTCCCATACCGGCGCCGATGATCACAACATCCGTCTCCGTCATTGGAACATGCCCTTTCCCGGTATCTTCCGGCTGCTATTTCCCCGGCATTACGACCCAACACACCCCCAATGCATCAGGGCCAGAGTGTATGCCCAGCCCCAACCCGACCTCGCCGATCAGCAAAGTGTGAGGCCTCAACGCCTTGGTCAGATTGTCGGCTATCTGGCGGCATTCCAGCTCATTGTGGGCATGAACGACGGCAAGGTAGAGACGTTGATCTGTGTAGCCGGCAAGGGCTGCCTGTGTATCTTTGAGTACCAGGTTCTGAAGCTCGGCGAGAGCCCGCTGCCATGTCCGGTGACGACTGTGCGCGTCGAGCACGCCATCATCTATTTTCAGGAGCGGTTTGATCTCAAGCATGCTTGCCAGGAGGTAAGAAGCGCGTCCGATGCGCCCACCTTTGGCCAGATTGTCCAGCGTCTTAACGGCGAATGCGACCTGCATTTCCTCGCTCATCATGGCCAATGTTGCCAGGATGTCCTTGACGCTTGCGCCGTCACGAGCCATCTGAGCTGCCTCCACAGCCATCAAACCTTGCCCCAACGAGACCGAGCGTGTATCGAAGATGTGGATATCTGCTTCGGGCAGCATGTCGGCAGCTTGATAGGCGGATGCCACCGTGCCGCTCACCCCACCGGATACATGGATCGAGAGGATCGTCGCGTCCGGATCGCCGGCCAATATCTTTCTGTAAGCGTGGAAGAACTCACCGGGAGAAGGTTGGCTGGTCTTTGGAAGCTCTTTGGCTGCTGCCATGCGCTCATAGCCTTCGGCTGCACCAAGTTCGACCTCTTCCAATAGCACCTCATCGCCAAAGATGATGTGTATGGGAACCATCTCTATATCATATTCCTTGGCGATGTTTTGTGGCAGATTTGAATCGGTATCGGTTACGATTTTGATCATGGTTTGTTCCTTGAAAATAATGAATGCATGTGGCCCGAAGGCAACTGTATATCTCTATTGGCCCCCCGTCAAACTCTGGTTGATGATCGCCTCGATGAACGCGCTGTAACGGTCTCTAATCGGCAGATCGCATTCGACCTTGATTCTGCGGCGGACGGCTGTTGTGGCCTCGCCTGTCAGTGGATTGGTTGCTTCCGTATCGTAGGTTTCCCACAGCAGACCAACTCCTCGTTTTTGCCAGTTGGGGAGATCGTTGAAATTGATATTATTGTTAAATAGCAGTTCGTTCTTGTCGGCAACCGATATTCCTTCCAGGTGTTTGGTTGCTTCGAAGGCATTCTTGCCCTGCTGGCGCAGCATCCAGTAGCAATGACCATTTAGGGCGTTGCGGTGTGCATCTTCATTGCGCCACCGGAAGTAGTCGACAACATTTTCGGGCCTGGGCAGCTGAGAGATCCGGCAGTCGAAGGCGGCGGGGCTCCCAATCAAGATCGAGAACCTGGCGCTGGCCTCACCGGCCAGAACGGAATTAAGCTTTCGTGTTTTCCTGCCAAAGGTATTTTCCTCGAGGTGGAACAGCAGGGAGATTTCGTCACTTTGTGTGTAGCCGTAGACGACACGGAAGCCGCATTGCATCAGGTGCCTGGTGGTCTCGATCATGTGGTCGCGCATCCGCTCATCAAATGGTGCATCGAACGGGTGAAGCTCTTTGGTGAGCCGGGTGAAGCTGCGGCCGTCGACACGCGCTACCATGAAGATCCCGGGCAGCACACAGTGATCGTCAGCCGCCTCGAAGACCCTCATGCGCTTATCAAAATCATCAAAGTTCATCTGTCCACTCCTCGACTGCGAACGTGTTTTCTCCGTCGATGGCTACGTAGTAAAGCTCATCGAAACCTTCTTCCAGGCTGGGAAGCTGTAGACGTTTGTGCGCTCCGGCTATTCCCTTTTCCGGTATGATTTTTTGTGCCGTTTGTTGGCGGTTGCGCCGGATGGCTTCGTGCAGGCCTGACCTGAAATAGTACCCGACGATGCGAAAACCGGCAGCCTTAGCTGGTGTGATATACCTGGCGCGATCTGCCATCGTTACATTGGTGTTGTCGACCACAAAGGGTTGTTTGGCAGCGATGCAGGCCTCTAACAGGATACACTCACGATGGCGGGTCTTGAGCATGTCCAGATTGATGCGGACATGGGTATCCTCAAACCTTTGCCGGTAGAAAGTGGATTTCCCTACAGCCTGGATACCAATGAGAATGATAGCTTCCATATGTTGGTGAACGATGCTTTCCAGCAGCACGGCAAATATTGGCAGTCAAACGTGCAGTATTATACAGGCGGCAGGCAGCGCGCTCAAAACACTCAGCGATTGCCGTTTGCCGCCGGTTGTTTTGAGGCACAAAATCCAATGTCAGCAGCTGTTTGGGTCGGCACACTGCGCCTTTTGGTTTAGATCACACGCGTGCTGGTTTAGATCACGTATGTGATAGTTAGGACATCTTTAGAAGGTAGCTTGTTTGCTCAGGCAGGTTGCTGCCTGGCGATGGTTGGTTGGGGGCGCGGCCGCAGCGATCCTAAAATGCGGGCGGTTGTTCTCTTGATCCAGGACCAGTGGATGGCGAAATGGATCACAGAGGCGGCGATGGGCATATGTAGACGTTGAGGGGCGCCTATCGAGAAGCTTATCTTCACCACAGTTACGATGCCGGGCTAACGCCTGCACCTTCAATAGATGAAAATATCCAGGCTAATGTAGGTCGGACTGTTAGTCCGACCGTGCGCACATTGACACTTCGCCCAATCTATTTTCATACCAGAGACGCAGAGGACACAGAGAAAAACAAAAAAGAAACCTCAGTATCTCTGCGGTGAATTTCGATCTCACCCTCAACCGGCACATACGCCCGTCCATCCATTGGTCGATGACCTCTTGGGGAAGCTCTCTGCTCTTATTGTAGCTTTTGTGGATATCGCCGGCATCGTAATCGAAAAATTTCACGGCATCAATTCCAGATCGTGCAAGATATTTTCTGTGATTGCCCTGGCTTTTCCGAGATTGCCCTCGATGCTCTGGAGCTCGATATTAGTGGCGAAGATGTACACATTATCATCTGTCTTCAGGTAGCCGACAAACCACCCTATGTGTGGTACAACCCTTACTGCCGTGCCTGTTTTGCCACCGAATGTGTACCCGCCGACATCTTCTATGATCATGATGTCTTTAACGGTGTCCATTGCTCTTTGAGAGAATGGCAGGTCGCCCGTGTAGAGCCTGCGCAAAAACTCAACCTGTTCATCAGGGGAGATCCTGAGATCACCCTCCAACCAGAAGGTGTCGATTTGGCCGGAGATGTTCTGGTTACCGTATTGAGCAGCATCCACATATTCCTGCATCTGCTCCCGCCCTAACCGTCTGGCAAGCTCCTGATAGTACCAGATGACGGAATGCTGGAAGGCCGTCTTCAGCGTGTGATCCTGGTTCCATTCGACGAACTCCTGGGGGGTGCCATCCCATTTGATGATATAGTCCTGGTCTGGGATTACTCCCGACTCCAACCCGGCCAGAGAGTTCATGATCTTGAAGGTCGAGGCAGGGATAAAGCTCTCGGCGCAGCGCTCGGGATTGTAGTAGATGTACTGATCGTTGTTCATGTCATACATCACAAAGGCACCTGCTGTAAGGCCATGGAAGTACTGCGCGAATTCGGTTCGCGTCTCCGGGGTCGGCGTTGGAACAGCCGTCTTGGTTGGCTGGACGACGGTTGGTGTGGCCGGCGGGGCCGGCGTGGTGCTTGCGCAGCCTGCCAGGAGTGCGATCAGGAAGATTGATTTTGAAAGTGGGGGTAATAGCTTGCTCACTATAAGCTCCTTTTCTGAACGAGATGGTATGTAACAGCCTGTTCCAGGGAGCAGCATTATACCAGCAAAGTGTCAATAACTGGGCAGACGCATGTTAACTCGGTGGTCAGGCGTAGGGTAGACGTAGGGAAGCATGGGGTGGTCGGATTACCCAGGACTGTGCTGTCCGTCAGGACATGTTCTCATGGCGACACCGCTGACAGCTCGATTATCTTCTGCCGACAGGCAATCGCCTGATCATTTGTGTCGGTGAGTATCAGCCACATCACCAGGTGGGTGGCGTCGTTGGGGGCTGCATTATCGTAAACATAGCTTTGCTCAAAATTGTTGGTGCCTGGCGTTCGCTCGGTGGATGTGCCGGTACTCCAGAACAGCTCGCTGCCCCGTCCCGGCATTTGCTGGCTAATGCAAGCTGACGTGCCGGGTGTGCTCTCCCCTTGATAGGTCAAGAAGGCCAGCAGGCGTGCTCTGGTCACAATACTGCTCTCGAAATTAATCCGGGCGCCGAAGTCAACGGTGGTATATCGATCCAGCATCGATACATCGGGCCAGAACTGGACAGAGTTGATCGTCAAAGGGGTAGACGTCGCCAGGATCGGCGTAGGTGTGGGTGTCAGTAGGGGTGTGGATGTGGGTATGGAGATGGGGGTAGGGGTGGGTGTTGCATCTCCAGATTGGCAGTCTGCGCCGAATGTGGTGGCAGGGCGCAGCCACGTTGTACCATCCCACTCGCCATAGGCGCCGATCAAATGGGTACCTGCGGGCAGTGCTGAGTAGGTTACGAGAACACTGTAGCTCCCATCGGGCTGAACCGCGACGATCCCAGAGCCAATCTCCTGGATTGTCGGACTGGAGAGCGAAACTGTCAGGCGCATATATGGTACAGATGCCTCGACATAACCACTTACCCGAGTCCACGAACAGGTCACCTCTATATCTGTGACCGGGACTGGTGGGGGAGTCAGGGAAGGCATCGGCGTTGCTGTACCGATCGGGATCGGTGTTAGTGTTGTGATATGGGCCACTGTTGGCTCCAACTCGACGGCTTTTCCGGTGAGCGTGACGCCGGCAGGGGAAGCGAGGGTCTGCCCGGTGGTGGGTATTGCTGTCTCTTCGGTTGCTATTGGAGCAGTTGCCGGGTCGCTGAACTGTGGCCTTACGATGACCATGAAGAAAAACGCAAGTATGGCAATGCCAAAGACGGCCGATGATAGCATGGCGAGTGTGTTGAGCCGTCTTTGTGGAAGGGGCGTTTGTTCAGCGCTTGCATGAGCAGGTGCTTCTCTATACCGAACTGTATCTCTGAACGAGCGATGAGGTTGTGATGAGGCAGTCGAGGCGTCTCGCAGCTCTTGTGCTCGGGCTTGCAGCTGTGCCTGAAGAGCTTTGTTGAAAGCTGGGTCCACTCTTACCTTCACGTGCTCAAGCAGGTCCTGGATTGCTTCTTCGGTCATTTTATTAGGAGGCATCATGTGCTTCGGCTCCTACTTTATCTTTCAGTTTTGAGATAGCACGGCCGAGCGTTACTGCTACATGATTGCTGGTGATCTTTAACATGGGGGCGATTTCAGCATTGGATAAGCCGGCACCATAGCGGAGTGCGATGATCTCTTGTTCCCGTTCGCTGAGGCTGTCTACATGGCCGAGCACCTCCAGGAATGTCTCTCTCTGTTCGTAGTCCAGCTCGAACCCCTCATTTGTAGTCAGGTACTCTGCCGCCTCAGCAATGTCAATGTGAGTAGGCTGCCTGCTCTGTTTGCGTCGATGATCATAGAGTAGGTTTCTGGCAATACCAAAGATCCAATCTTTTAGCTTTCCGCGATCCGGGTTGAACTGATCTAACCGCTCCAGTGCTCGCAAGCAGGTGGATGCAGTGAGTTCCTGGGCCAGGTCTCGATCCTGGGTCTGGTAATAAAGGTAACCAAACAGACTTTCCATGTCTGTGTTATACCAACTCTCGTATAAAGACAGCTTTTCTGACCAACTGGTGTTGTACAAACCAGCAATCTCCTTGTTGGTCTACTAGTAAATACGATATTTGCTTGCAGAAATGACAGCGGATGCTCCCTTACCTGGTTCCGCCGGTCGCGTCTCGATCCCGTCTTGCCTGCAATGTTGTCATGCTCCGGCTGTATATCCACCGTAGGCCCAGGCTGGCCGGCAGGCCCATCAATGCACCGCCAAGCAGACCACTGAACGCTCCGATGCCGGTCACCAGCCAGAAATTAAGCGGCCATTCTGTCACGAAGAGAAGGATCCAGACCACTATGATACCGCAAGCGGTACCTATTGCCGCGCATAACTGGGTAAGGAAGGCTGAGAGGGCAGGCCCCGGCCGCCTTTGGATAAAGCCGACCAGCACTGAAGAAGAGATAATACCCATCAGGATCAGGAAGGCCAAACCACCGATCAAGGCTGCTGTGATGACTATTCCCGCGCCTAATACTGCCAGCATAAGCAGGACGAACAACAGCGCGAACACAGCCAGGCCTGGAGCGAAGTCGTCATATTCTTCCACCGGAGTCTGTTGCGTGCTGCCGGTCGCAGCAGTTGGTGTGAGAGTGGCTGTTGGCTGAAGGGTCGTCAGGGCCGGAGAGCTTACTTCCCCTGCAAATGACTGTTGTGCCCACAGGGAGACTGTCCCCATGCTCACAAGGGTGATGATTGCCGGCATCGGTAGGATGAGCTTATTCATTGATTTTCCCTGTCCGGGTTTTGTCCATCAGTAACTACTTTGACAATGTCAAGTTTCAAAAGAGCCCTTGTGCTGGTGACGGATATGGCTGATGCAAAGCATCACTTGTCACCTGTATTTGTCGGATTTTAATCCGACAGTGTGTTCAAAGCACAAGGGATCAATAGGTAAAACAGGGTTGCAGATTAAAATCTGCGGGATGGTTCATCGAGATGTGAAATAGGACGAGATATTTGAAAGAGGGCCAAGCCGCGGTAGGATAGAGTTTGAGACCAAATCCAAAGCGGCGAGGCCCAATGAATAGAGTAATTTCTGTAGAGACAAAAGTCAAGGTGATGCTGGCGAGTATGAGTTTGTGGGATGGTTCATTGCGTTGTGATAAAGGACGAGATATTTGTGGTAGTTAGGAAGACGCGAGATATCTTCATGTTCATTGTGT
>JAFGMS010000143.1 GCA_016927375.1 Anaerolineae bacterium | reverse complement strand
GCTTCCGCAACTTCGACAATTTCCGCCTTCAGGTTCTCGTGGAATGCGGAGATGGCTGATTTCACCCCACAATTCTGCGTTGAACCCGTTTTCCCCCACTATTCCGCGTAGACCCAAGTCATTATGTGTATGGGCTAAATATGAGCTGGCTTATTTCAAAATTGGAGCAGGCCTCCAATGCGTGCCGCCCTGTCGGCGTCCGGCGTCTATTGCTTTTTTGACTCTCCTCGATTATAATTTGGACCATAAAGGTGTTAATTTAGGTTAACACATTTAGAGGGGGTCTGTAGGGGCGATTGGGGTCGCCCCTACTTCGTATTTGGGTCAAGCCTCAAACCTCATTGTACCGGAAACAATCCACCACGTGGTCGTTGACCATGCCTGTCGCCTGCATATGCGCGTAGACAATGGTCGGTCCAACGAAGTAAAAGCCGCGTTTCTTTAAGTCCTTGCTGACCTGCACAGACAGATCGGTCTGGGCAGGGATGTCATGCATTTTCTTCCAGGCATTCTTCATTGGCTGACCGTTCACAAAGCCCCAGATATAAGCATCGAAGCTGCCAAACTCTTCCTGCACTTTGAGAAATGCCTGAGCATTGCTGACGGTGGCATTGATCTTGGCCCGGTTCCGAATGATACCAGCATCGGCCAATAGTGCGGCGATTCTATCCGCTTTATAGGCAGCCACAGCACGCGGGTCGAAGTTGTCGAAAGCCTTGCGGAAATTCTCTCTCTTCTTCAAGATGGTCAGCCAGCTCAGGCCGGCTTGCATGCCTTCCAGAACCAGAAACTCGAACAGCGTCCGATCGTCGTGGACGGGTGCTCCCCATTCATTATCGTGATAGGCTACATACAGCGGGTCGCTGCCCGCCCATTCACAGCGTGTCTTGTTCATAATGCTCCTTGCTAACTCGCCCAGATGATACCACGGCATCTGCGAGTTCAACGATAGAACATTAACTCCATTGCGCATTACGGATCCGTGAACCATCCCTATGTTCTTCACCCACTGCGCAACTCAGAATACGTATTTGTAACGTTGTGGATATAAAACGCCCCCCGTGATCCAGGCCACTGGACGCAGAGCCATAACATCCCTATAATGAGGTTTATCTAAAGTCAACAGTCCGCATTTCCCAAACTACTTTTGCATATAGTTGTGGTTTCAAGCTGATCACCAATAAATGAGCACTAAAAACCGTGAACTGTTCACTGTAAACTGTTGAAGGAATTGCTATGAGCCAATCTACCGATCCTGCCGGCAGATGGTTGGCACCCGAAACTGGAACCGTTGCCTATCGTCGCATTACTGGCTGCTGGCTCAACATGATGCGCAGCCTGTGGATTATTGCCTTCGTCATCATGTTTGGTCTTACCCTCGGTGGAGCATCAGCACGTTACCACCAGCTTCTTGAAGAGGCCGAGCGATTTGAAAGCCAGCTAGCGGGCGCAATGGGCATGACGCCTGAAATCTACGCTGGCTACATGATCGCGATGGCTTGCCTGATGCTGATCATTTACACTGCTATTGGCGTGGTAATCTACTGGCGCAAGCAGGATGATTGGGTGGCACTACTGGTCTCCATGATGGCGATCTCCATTGGCACCTCGTCGACCGATTTTCCCGATGCGCTGGCAGCGCTCGCACCTGATCTGGCCATACCAGTAGACCTTGCACGATCACTTGGGCGAGGACTGCCTGCCGTTGTCCTCTTCGTCTTCCCCGGCGGGACAGCGCAGCCTCGGTGGACACGCTGGCCGGCCGTGTTGATTATGGCATGGACTTTGCTGCAGCCCTTCCTGTATCACACGCCTCTACATCCCCGTGAATGGCCTGGCGCGCTGGTGGCAATCTGGTTTATTGTGTGGCTGGGAGGTGGGATAGCTGCGCAAGTGTATCGCTACCGGCGGATCGCCGGACCTACGCAAAAGCAGCAGACTAAGTGGGTGGTTTTCGGCGGCGCGGTGGGAGCGACCGTCTTCATCGCCACGTTGGTTGTGCAGGCGCTCGCTCCGGAGGTCAAAGAGATTGGGACGTTATCCTGGCTGCTGTGGAAACCGGTGGAGTACAGCGCCTTTGTCATAGCCATGCTGCCATTCCCGGTCGCCCTGGCCGTTTCGATCTCGCGCTACCGGCTATGGGATATCGATTTCCTTATTAACCGCTCACTGGTTTATGGGTCATTGACTGTCTTCTTACTTACCATGTTTGCAGGCAGCCTGCTTGCCATTCCCAGGCTCTTCCAGCACATATCCGGTGGAGAACAATCGGCATTGGCTGTTGGTGCTTCGGCCATGGCCTTTGGCATGATGTTTGTCCCAACCCGGCGCGCTTTACAACGCTTCGTCGACCGGCGCTTCTACGGTATCCAGATTAATTACCAGCAGGCAGAAGAGAAGCGAGCTAAGGTAATACAGGCGGAACCCATACCCGGCAAGACCCACTTTGGCGATTACACCGGGCTGGAACCGATTGGCCGGGGTGGGATGGCTGAGATCTACAAGGCACACCACCCGACACTCAACAGGACTGTCGCCATCAAAGTTCTACCAGCCATGATGTCAAATGATCCCAGCTTCCGCCACCGCTTCGAGCGCGAGGCGCGCACCATTGCCACGCTCCGCCACCCCCATATCGTCCAGCTTTTCGATTTCAGCGCGGCTGAGGACTCTTACTATATGGTCATGGAGTACATCTCCGGCCCATCGCTTGCCCAGTACATGCGTGAGATGGGAACTCTGCCGATTGGCGAAGCGCGAGACTTGCTGACTGACATCGCCAGCGCGCTCGATTATGCACACCAACAGGGGGTTATCCATCGCGATATCAAGCCCTCAAACATCCTGCTGCAGCCGTCGACCAGCCCGGGCGGTCCCAAGCAGCGCCCCATTCTGACCGACTTTGGCATTGCCAAGATCATCGGAGGCGCGACAGCGCTCACCGCCAGCAACGTTGTAGGCACCTTCGATTACATTGCGCCGGAGCAAATTCGCGATTCGGCTGAGGTGGATGCGCGAACAGATGTCTATGCACTGGGAGTGATGACCTACCAGATGCTTACAGGCAAACTGCCTTTCAATGTTTCTAATACGGCGGCGCTGCTCATCGCTCATCTTCAGCAGCCAGCACCCAACCCCTCGAAGCTACGCCCTGACTTACCGGAGGAGACAGCCAGAGTGGTACTCAAGGCGCTAGAGAAAGAACCCGATCTTCGTTTCAGCACGGCTGGTGCGATGGTGGAGGCATTTGAAACAAGCCTGAACGGCCAGCTAATCAGTGCTTGAGGTATGAGCAACGGCGATGTGTAGGCTATCGTTAGCTATGGCCATCTGCTTTGAAAGTAGCTACGAATCAAGCTTTTCCCTGATCTTTACCGCTGTCTGTCCTCCTGGGCAAACATGTCTTGTGCCACACACAGGACAGATATATAGCATAAACAGTACCCAATAAACAACCACTATCCCAATGTATACGAGCAAATAAATGAAGCTTTGCACATACAGAAAATACATCGGAAATAATATGATCCCAAAGAAACTAACATAAGCAAGCGTCAGAAAAATTTTATAGCGTGTTTCCGATCTCTTGACATTTCTGAACAATCTGGCTAGTTGACTGGATGGCAAACAAAACCCGCCTACACAGGGAGCGAACTTCCCGACGTAGGGACACCTCCAATGTACACAGACATAACTCATAAAGAATGCTACAGATACGAATAATGAAACATAGATGGAGAACGCCACAACGTTCATTTGCAAAAGCAAGATGGCAATCACAATATATACGACAATCACCGGCACTGTGAGCACCAGATACAATGACTTCCTCTCATAAGGTACAAAATCTTTCTCTTTCACTCTTTCCCCTTTTCCACTACTGCCTGACAGCCAGCAGTGAGGACACGGACATCGTGTCCCCACTCGTTTGATCAGTACTGCCCGTAGGCTCCCTGAGCCTGGGTTAGCCCTGATGATGACGCCGGCAAGATCACGGCCGATCCATTGATGGCCACATCCCAGTAGGGAACCCATCCCAACCCGAACAGCGTCGGGACGATATCCTTCTTATAAGGTGCAACACGCACCTCCTCGATCTGCTGCACAACATCGACCCACTTATCCTGTACAGCCTGCAATGTTCGCTCCATGTCTTGCTGCAGCATTGCGTATTGCTGCTGGATATCTTGGACTCGCTTGTCGTAAACACCCACATAATCCTCTGTTGTGGCGGTGTAACGACGCAAGCGGGTTATTCGGGAAAGCATCCGCCCCGCATTACCCCGGAACATTTGCAAGGCATCTTCACCTACTGAGATCATCTCTTCTTGCTTGCGGGCGCTTAGCTCATCCGCTTTTTGCTGGCGGCGCGCTGTCATGGTCTCGGCTCGTCCTTCAAGATGCGCCAGCCTGTTATCGAACCGGTTGGCCACCTGGTCAATCTCCTTGTCCCGCTCCTGGCGGCAAATGGCCTGGACTTTGCTTTGGAAGTCACGCTTGGTCTCGTCGAGACTGCTGTAGATCTTGAGCACCGGGTTGTAGTAAACCTCCAGCCAGGCATTCCGAGAGATCCAGTCAACCAGGTGCTTCTCCAAATCCCTGAAGCCCGAACCGGTTGCCATCGTAGAGGGGATCTCAGCATAGAAGGCCTCAGCGAAGGGGCTCGGATCGAGTGAATGTGGATCAAAGGGCTCAGATTGATATTCCAGCCAATTAATCAGAGGGACGTGCGGCAGCGTAGGCACGACAAAAGCATAGGTGTAGTCCTGTATATTGTTGGTAGCTTTGTGATTGAAGCGAACATTCACCTGAGCCAGCAGCGATGGGCGATAGAGCAGCCGCTTGTGCGTCTCAACTTGAACGGCGGGTTGGCTCGTCATGGTTTCCCAGTTACGGACGGCCTGCTCAACCGTGTATTCGGTTGGGAGGTAGTATTGGTAGATTGAAGAAGGCAGCACCGGCGCGATCGCCGAAAAACCGGGAGGTGGTTCTTCCTCTTTCTTCTTTTTGGGCGCCGGCGGCTCGGCCGATCTCGGAGGCGCCACTGCCTCCGGTCTACCGGAATAGGTGGGGCCGGCCGGCGCTGCAGCGGGCTCGGGGGCCGGGGCTTGAGCCGGTTGTTCTACGCCGGCTTGTGTCTGGACAGGCGGCGAGGGGGCCGCCTCATGAGACACGGGCAAGAAAGCCGGATAGGCTTGCCGGGGTGCTGAGCTTTGCAGATCGCGCTGATTGGCCATCAGCTGGTTAATCTGCTGCCGCGTCAACGGACCACGCAGGTAAGACATCGTCCAGCGAGAGCTCATCAGGATGGGTGTATCAGGTTCATGAACATTATGCATGATGAACTCGCGCGGTCCCAGGCGCCCCAACAATGCTTCGACCTTACGTACATCAAGCGCGGAGGTAGCATCGCGAGCGCTGTCCAGACCTTCCAGTACGCGATCTTTGTCATTGTCCGTCTGCAGCTTGCCGATGAGCCACGTCCCGGCATTGGACAGACCCTTATAATCGATGTCTTTAGGGTTCTGCGTAGCCACCAATATCCCAATGCCAAAAGCCCGTGCCTGTTTGAGCAGGCGCATGATCGGTCCCTTGGTTGGTGGGTTTCGGGTCGGCGGGAACATGCCGAAAACCTCATCGATGTAGAGCAGCGCCCGCAGGCTGGTTGAGCCGGAGAGCGTGCGCATCCAGGCCATGAAGCCTTCCAGCAGCAGCGTCATGATGAACTGGCGCTCAGAGTCGGTTAGATGGGCGATGTAGAAAATGGTGGTGCGAGGGTAGCCCTCTGGTGTGTACAGGAAAGTCGGGATGTCGATAGGCTCGCCCTGGATCCAGTTCTGGAAGTTGGGGGCAGCGATGATGTTATTCAGAAGCTGTGCCAGCTTGAAGCGATCCTTCTCGGGGAAGACGCTCTCGACTTCCAGTACACCCAGCTTAGTAAAGGGCGGCTTCTGTACCTGGATGATGAGCTGCTCCATCGAGAGATCGGTGCCGTTACGCCAGTTGTACTCAAAGATATTGGCGATCAGGATGTGCTCGCGATCTTCCACCGGTTTGGCATTGATCCCGACCAGCGCCAGGATGGCCGTCACTGTCCCGGCGATTTTCTCCCTGAGGAATTCCTCATTACCGGCCCAGCCGTCACGCGGTGCAGCCAGCGATTGCAGGATGCTGACTTGCAGCCCTGCCTCTGAGCCGGGTGTGTAGATGCTAAAGCGCGCCGCGCGGCGGTAAGCCTGGACGCGATCGTTAGTCATTCCCCACTCCGCCAACCCGTTTTTCCACTTTTCAGCCTCGCTGGTAGCGTGTTGCTCGATGGTATGATTGGCCCGGGCAGCATCCTCCGGGTTGACCCAGCCCCTGAAGTGCTCCGGTGTAAGATCGGGGAAGGCCAGCAGCATGTTGGTGATGTCACCCTTGGGGTCGATGATGATCGACGGGATGCCGTCCATCACGGCCTCTTCAAGCATGCCGATCCCCAGCCCGGTCTTACCGCTGCCGGTCATGCCCAGGATCACGCCATGGGTGGTCAGGTCGCGCGAGTCGTAATAGACAACATCGTCTTCACGAACCTCGTGTGTATCAGGGTCGACGCGCGCACCCAGGTAAAAGTTGTTAGGTGATTCGATAAACTGCATTCTGTCTCTTCCTTGAAAATAGTGATGAGTTACGAGTTACGAGTGATGAGTTAAAGCTCTATATGTGCCTTTTATTCAATCGAGCACACTCTCACCCATCCTGTCATTCCCGCGAAAGCGGGAAGCCATACGCCACAATCATTGGCTGCCATTTTCATTCCTATTGGTGAGCCTTGGCTCATGAGCCACTCCTCTAAAAACAGTTCTAAGTGATGAGTCAGAGCTCATGTTGTTCCACTGCAATCGCTTCAATTCTACACATTTTTGAACCAGACGATAGTCAGGATTCTTATTAAGTATTTCGGGGTAAGCCATAACTACGGGTTTACTTACGCCCCGAAATACTAGGTTGTGTTGACATTTACACAGCAAACAGGTGCTCTGGATATGAGAGCATATCAAGAAAGGAGAGGACTCGTTCACAAAAGCCTCTAATCCCGTTTGCGATCTTCTCTAGCTTGTGACGGCACAAGTATTGCGACTTTATGCTCCGGACATGAGAAAATGTCAACGG
>JAFGMS010000142.1 GCA_016927375.1 Anaerolineae bacterium | reverse complement strand
GCTTCCGCAACTTCGACAATTTCCGCCTTCAGGTTCTCGTGGAATGCGGAGATGGCTGATTTCACCCCACAATTCTGCGTTGAACCCTAAAATATTGGGAATCTTTGGAATGCAATACCTTATGCCCAAGTATTATTGTTGCTCACGGGCGTATGCCAGCGCGTCTTCTACAGTATCAAAAATCTGGGCCTTGATGTTCCCAAACGCTTTACTTGCCAACCCCTTGGCAGCCAGTTTCAACATTGGATTGGTGGTGACATCCAGTATTTCACGGACGTTGGGATGGGTAAGGAACTTGTCGATACCCACTGTTCTGTGTGTACTTGATATGAGGTGATCGAGTGATATCTTAATGTCACCCAGGTCGAGGATGAGAAACACCGGTTCGGAGACTGTATCAAGTACAGCAACTACATCAGCACCGGTTGTTGGCATAGAAGGCTGAAGCTCGTCGGCCTCAAGCAACTTCACGATCACGATTGGCTCGTCCTGCAACTTTTCGACTGCGTACGTCAGTGGCATAACTTCACTCCCTGATCAATAGTTGGCTATAGCAACAGTATACGAGGTTTGCTGTCCGGCTGTAAATCGCCTGCTCAAACAGAGGCCTATTTCAGGACCATAACCACATGCCCACTCTATCGAGATGGGGGTTATCTGGGAGCTTGATAAAATACCCTATGGACAGGTATTATTGTGCTGCGCGGGCGTATGCCAACGCGTCTGCCACATTATCAAACGCCTGGATTTTGATGTTCCCAAACACTTTGCTTGCCATCCCTTTAGAAGCCAGTTTCAACATAGGGTTGGTGGAGACCATCAGCCTTTCGCGGATGTTGGGATGCGTAAAGAGACTGCTGCCGCCACGCACTGTTTGGTTTGTACTCGATACGAGCTGATCGAGTGACAGCTTGATGTCACTCAGATCGATGATTAGAAACACCGGTTCGGGAGCTGGGTCAAGGACAGTGTAAATTTCATCTTCGGTTGGCGGTGGCTGAGACTGGTCAACCTCAAAGAACTTCAAGATCACAATTGGCTCTTCCTGCAATTTTTCGACTGAGCATGGAAACGGCATAACTTCACTCCTTCAGTAACAATGAACCAGACAACAAAGGCAACTACTCAGCTATGTGGCGTGATGTGCTGATAGTTATGAGTGCTGGACGATTAAACATCAAATCGCTTGGGTGATGGGTTTCAGTTTACGGTTCACAGCCGAAAGCTAAAAGCCAATCGCTGAAAGCTGACAGCTGAGTAGTTCGACAATGTCAAGTTTTCCTGAGCAACCGGAATGTGCAAGAGAGGCTTCTTGTGGTTCAAAACGAAGGATCGACGAAGGAGCGACGGATCTGGGACGAAGAGCGCCTCTTTGAGCATAGCAACATCGAGAGGTTGCTAAAGGTGACATTGTCAAAGTAGTTATTAACAAAGTATATAAGGCTTCTTTTCCGATGGTGGATACATTTTCGTAACAAAAAGACCCTGTTAGCCCGGATAAGCGATTTCATCAAGACTAACAGGGTCTATCGCTGCACTCGACGTTCCAGCTCTCAGCTTGTGTTGTTGAAATACAAGTGACGGAGCATCGACCACACTTTACATAATTACTCTGTAACTACTCAGCTATTAGCTATTGGCTCTTAGCTGTTAGCTTTTGGCTGTGAGATGAAGTGATGAGCAATATAACAGAATGGCCAGATACAGCCGTTTCCGGCACAAGCCTGTTATTAGGAAACTACTCATCAGCAGTTGAGCAAGCATGACGTCTTACATATTTACCTTTTACGCATCACTTATGGCCACAGTAGAAAGCGCCAGGTAGCTGAGTAGTTAAATTACTCTTACGTTTTACTCCTTATGCCTCTACATCTCCATTGCCCTCACCGTCTCTACCTGCCCATCCAGCCCTTCCAGCATCAGGCCGATGTACTTGAGCACGACATCGTTCCAACCATAGATGTAGTGCACATCCGGCTCGTCCGTTGGTGCGACTGCATGGCGGTAGGGTGCGATGGTCAGTAAGAAGGCTCTGGCATCCGGCGCAACCCGATTTTTGTACTTGTGCCAGGTTGGTAAAAAGCCCAGGTTGCCGCTCTGGTCGGCCGCCCACTCGATGTTATCAGTGATGCCAATAAACGAGCTGACCATCACCTTGTGGTCGAGCAGGTAGCTGATTGGCGCGCTGATCGCCGTACCGCCGGAAACCAACTGGTTGATCCGTTCGGCGGTCGTCATCAGGCTGTCTCGTTGATTGAGCCTGGTCTCGACGACGCGCTCGCGGAACGGCAGCACGCGGGCGTTTGGGCTGGCCCTAAACAGCGCCGCCGCAAAGATACCCGCCACATCAGCGTAGCGAGTCTTACCCTGGCGTGTGAGCTGGCCAGTCATGCTGCCGCTCACATCCGGCGCGATGCATATCCCATCGAGCGTGGGCATGTTGACAAGCGACGCCTCCAGCGCATCGGCCAGGGCATTGGCAACCTGCTGCTCGCTGCCGCCAACCGGCTCGAACATACGGTAAGCCATGAAGATCTGGAACGGCAGCACCCGCGCCCGGCGCAGCGCCTCTTCGCTGCTCAGGCGCTCAGCCACATAACGCGCGGCCTCGCCATCGGCCAAAACCCCAGCACGCTGGAGCGTGTTGAGGTGGCGCAGCAGCGCCAGGTAGGGCATCTGCCGCATCAGCACACGCCACGTTTCGACGTCCGGCTTGAGCACCCCGGTGACTACCTCATAAGGCAGCCGCCCTTCGTCGATAAGCCGGCGAGCCTCTGCCTGGCTGTTGCCGTTATCCAGCCTCTTCAGTCGCTCAAAGGCCGTAATCTGCGGTGTGAGCGCTTGCTTTTCGGTTGATTGCCACTTCTCGGCGTCGGTCAGCCACATAAAGATGGCATCCCGCACCTCGCCGGCCGGCTTGGGATGGCTCAGCCGCAGGATATCGCGCAGGCTGTAGCCCTGCCCGCCGCGGGCGTACTTGATGGCGTGATACTCGCTCAGCCCGTTCAGCCAGTCATTAACCGCCGACTTGATGGCACGGCCGATGCCTCCCGGCACCACGCCGCCGCGGGCAATCTCGATGAAATCGGTCAGATCGCCGGGGGTCAGGATGACACGGCTGAAGATGCTCTTGAACAGCGCTTGATCCGCCTTTGCTAGGTACGCCAACCCGACGACAGGCTGCAACCGCATCAGGCCCTCGCGACGCGCATAGACAATGGCCCGTGCCATGAAGCCTGGGTCGGTCAGCGCCATTTCAGCATGCAGGCTGAGCGACTCATCGAGCAGCTTCTTCTCGGTGGCGTAAAACGTGCCCGTCAGGGTGTTGGTCAGCAGCACCTGAAGATAGGCCTCCTCAAGCGAGTGCTCGAAAGAAGGGAAACCTTCCGGGTTCCTCCCATCGGCCTTTGCATAAACGTTCTTCTTCACATTGAACTTATCTAATACTCGTACCATTTTTTACCTTTCCTTTCTTATTAATAACTGCAACTGCGCAGCTATCAGAGCTCAGCGCAATTGGCAAGTTATGACGACAATCTCAAATACATTTCTCTGGGGGGGTTGCTCCACCATCAGCACATTTGCAGAAAAGAAGAAAGCCATTATAGAATTCTCCATACAATGGTTGAGAAAGATGCTGAGCAAAAACTTGCTTGGAAACTGCTGGAGGCTTGCCCTGATGCTATTGAGCTTTTTGCCCCAGATGGAACCATACTTTACGTCAACCAGGCAGCTGCCCAGCAACACATGGCATCCGTGGACAAACTTTTAGGTGCCAACATCTGGACGCTGTATCCACCAGGATCCTCTGTGCATCGGAAAACTATAGTGAACCAGGTGTTGAACTCGGGCGTGTCTCTTCAGTTCACGGATCGAAACGGAGATGAATGGCATGAAGTGTTGATTTGCCCTGTAGGTAGGAAGAATGAATCTGTCGAGCACATTGCCACCTATACACGCAATATCACAGCGAGGATTCGCGCTGAAGAGGGTCTCAAGCTGATGTCTCTACGGCTGCTTACTTACCAGGAAGATGAGCGCCGCCGGATTGCTCAAGACCTGCATGATGACATTGGTCAGAACATGATTGCTCTCATGCTCAGTCTGAAGGATATTCACGACAAGATTGAAATCTGCTGCCGTAGTAAAGTAGGAGAGCAAGTCAAGGAAACAATACAAACCGTCGAAGAGATGATGCGACACACCCGGAAAGTATTCTACGAACTCCGTCCCCCTTCCTTTACCACATTACCACTTGCCAATGTGATCGAGACACTCTGTTCTTCAATAGCGTTATCGACCGGTTTACGGATTGTTCTCAGTAGTCAGGAGCAGGTTCCTCCGATTCCTGATATGCAAGCCACCATCCTCTACCGTCTGGCTCAAGAAGGAATGAACAACGTGATTAAACATGCCCAGGCAAAATCGGTCTGGGTCAACCTGGAATACACAGACGACGAAATCAGTATTTCGCTGGAGGATGATGGGCAAGGGTTCGATCCCGACCAGGGCTTCAGTTCCGGTATGGGCCTGCAAGGGCTGCAAGAACGCTTTTTTAT
>JAFGMS010000141.1 GCA_016927375.1 Anaerolineae bacterium | reverse complement strand
TTTGGTCGTTGAATCAAGCCTACCACAAATCTCGCTCCATGACCCCCTTTTCTCCTTGTTCACTTAGCGGAAACTAAAGTAAGACGCAAATAACGAAAAGACCTACCCAAGTTGGCAGGTCTTTTACTTTAGCAAAAGGGATTGTCTCAACCTCATTTGCACCATGACATGATACGAGGATCACCCAGGAATGGTACCACGCAGGAGAAGAACGTCATAGCCAGAATAGGGGCCGCGACAATAGCCGTAAAAACTGAAAAAGAGCGCGTCTGCTCCGTTGGAGATATCCCTGTTAATATGAGAGGAATACCCAGGATCAGGACGCGGAAAATGAAGATGAAAAGCCGTGGCATTTCAAGTCGATCAATATATAGATCGGCCCCAGTGACCAAAGCGAGCGCCGCCAGGATAAAAATGTGGAGTAACGATGCTTTGTCCCCGCTGGTAATCAGCAGGAAGAGAGCACTCACCAAGACAATATAATGCAGTATAGAAGTCCAGTGAAGCGGTGCCGTAGGCATTAGGTCGGCTGTACTGATATTAATATCAGGCATTAAATTCCTCCAAGTTATAGACGCCACCCAGCAACGTAATCATTGTTCAATACGATACCGCAAAATCCCATAGTAGGTCAATGGATTCTTAGAAGTCGGGATGCAAACAGTTCATGAGCAACGGCTCACAGCCAATTTTAGCTGTTATGCGATGTTCAGGGGTGAAGCTAAGGGGGTAATCACAGTTCTGACGTGTGGCCGGAGATTCGCTGCTCGTTACAGATGATCGTCCGCATCGTTCTCCGCCAATGGGGTTACAGCTTATGAAGAGTCAGCGCGTTTTGTGAAATTGGTGTATCTTACATGTTGTAGTTCCATTCTGTCTTGGCGTTCCTGTTCACTCACTGGAGGAAAAATCATGCTTACAGATCGCATTATGGGTGCTCTCACGTTTCGGAGCAGTGTATATGAAGAAGTTGAAAGTGATACCTCTTTCACCCAGACCGCATGGGTGCTGGTTGTAGTGATCTCCCTCGTCAACCAGATAGGTGCACAAGCTAATGCGGGTTCGGTTCTCAAATGGGTGCTCGGTGTAGTCATTGGAACGATTTTCTCCGTCCTTGCCTTCGCGATAGCTGCTTATGTCATCGCCTGGTTTGGTAAGACTGTATATCACGCTGAAGTGTCTTTTGACGAATTGGTTCGTACGCTAGGCCTGGCCTATATCTGGAATGCCATTGGCGTTATAGGCGTTGTAGCCCTCGTCCTTCCCACTCTGGTATGTGCCCTCTCTCCACTTCTATTGGTTGCCTGGCTTCTTAGCCTAGTAGCGGCATTGATAGCAGCAAAATCAGCTCTGGATCTTGAGTGGGTGCCGACGATCATTTCCGTTGTCGTTGGTTGGGTCATCATGTTCCTGGTTATGCTGATCCCAAGCTGGATTCTGGGCCTGTTTCTGGCAGCTTGAGCCTCAGCACAGCATGACGATAGGCTCGACATATCGTGGCGGTTTGATAAACAAGAGAGCATTGCAGAGATGCTGTGCTCTCTGTGAATTTTAGCTTCTTTTCTGCTGGCAGGAATAACTCTATCCGGTCAGGGTGCGTCATCAGATAACTGGAGGGGTTCTTCCGAATCCGAATCACTTGTTTCCTGGGGTAATTTCACAGAAGGCACCAAACGAAC
Organism: Anaerolineae bacterium; assembly: GCA_016927375.1. Classification (GTDB taxonomy): domain Bacteria; phylum Chloroflexota; class Anaerolineae; order Aggregatilineales; family UBA3940; genus JAFGMS01. The sequence goes on along the minus strand of JAFGMS010000141.1, from coordinate 4,099 downwards.
AGCCAAATCACGTATCTGGCTGACGGAGAGCGGCTTGAGCAGAACAAGGTCGGCCTGGTCGCGAAGCTCGTCCGCCATGGCGGCATCGGCGGTAGCGATAACGACTCGTGTGTTCAGCAAGCGTGTATCGCTTTGTATCTGGCGCAGCGCGTTGGTGCCTGACAGATGCGGCAGATGCAGATCGAGAATGACCAAAGCCGGAACGATCTCGGCCAGACGGGCCAGGGCTTTGCCCCCATCATGGATCTCCTCAACCTCAAACCCGACCGACTGCAAAGCCATCGTGAGGATAGAGGCGAGATCGGGGTTGTCTTCAACGATTAGTGCGAGCGGCTTGCTCATCAATGGCCTCCTTGACCGGGTCTAGCGGCAAGACAATTGTAAATTTGGTGCCCGCCTCAAGCTGACTTTCGACGCTGATTTTGCCCTTAAGACGCTCAACGAGCTGTTGCACAATAGATAGCCCCAGACCAACACCTCTATGCTCTCGTGTTTCTGAAAAATCAACCTGCCAGAATGGGTCAAAGATGTGCTCCTGGTCTTTTGGTGATATGCCGGGGCCTGTATCAGCTACTTCTATTCCCCAGTGGGTGTCACCTACCCCGAATATGCGAACCTTGATCTCGCCTTCTTCGGTGAATTTGAGCGCATTATTTACCAGATTGGTGAGAACCTGATTCAAGCGGGAAATATCACCGCGGACCATTGTGGGCATGTTGGGTTCCATCTCTGTGCTCAGCTTCAGGTCTTTTTCTTTGGCCTTGGGGCCCATAGCTGCCTCGATGGTGTTGAGCAATTTGGATGGTGTGAATTGGCTGACATGGATGGTAATCTTGCCCGCTTCAAGCTGCGCCTGATCCAGCAAATCACTGACCAGATCGGTGAGCTGATTGGTGTTGGCAACAATCCGATCGACCGGCTCACGTTGGGCATCGGCTAATGGCCCAAGCATTTCCTCTTTCAGCATTTCCGCATAACCCAGAATGGCTCCCAGCGGTGTGCGTAAGTCGTGGCTGACCACTGCCAGAATACGCGACTTCAAACGCAGCGCCTCAAGGGCCTGATCGCGTGCTTCGGCCAGTTTCCTTTCGACCTGTTTCCTCTGCGTGATATCACGCAGCACCATGAGCCGGCCATTCTGTTTGTCTCGTCGGTTATAAAGTGGCGAGAGACGCAGCTCGAAGGTACGCGAGCTGTCACCGATCCCAAAAGTGATCTCATTGCGCAGCTGGCCCACTTTGAGGAACTGCTCAAGCAAGGTACGCTGTTCGAACATCACCTCGGTGAGAGGCATCCCTATGATTGACCTTGCGCCTGAGCCAATCAAAGCCCGGCCCGCACTATTCATGTCAACAACCCGATCCTGCAAATCCAACACAAGGATAGCGTCATCCATGCTCTCAAATACGGTATCACGCGCTGTCGGAATAACATCGAGCAGGCGATAACCAAACATGCTCCATGCAAAAGCAAGACCGGTGACGGCAAAGGCAAACGGTGTTAGATCCAGGTTTGGAAAAGGACTTATACCAGAAAGATGGATGGCATTACCTACCCAGGGCGCAAACACGCCAATCAACAAAGTCGTGGCTTGCCCTCGATAGAACTGAGGGGTTCGATAGATAGATTGAGTGAGGAATATAACAGCCAGCAGCATGAGCATGTAGGAATAGCTGGTGTGCACTCCCCAGAACCATATTCCTCGTATGCTGCTGAAGTTCGGGAACGGGCCACTGGTATCCAGCCATATCCTCTGATACATCAAACCATGATATTCATTGCTCCAGGTCAATATGAGAGTTAACACAGGAATAACGAATATCGAGATGATATATTTAGGTGTGAGCCAGTTTTCTCTCCCGGTATACTCAGCTACAAATAGAAAGAAGCCAACAGGGCTTGTTGCAATGCCGATATATGCTACTTTGGTGAAGAGTATCTTGGTATTCAGATCAACAGCAGCCAATTCGAGAGTATATGCCAGTGACCAGATAGCTCCCCCTACCATCAGCATGATAAAAGGCACTACACCGCGCCTTCCGAAATGCCGGCGCCATACTAGAATCGTCAGCGCAATCATCTCTATGGTGATGATTGCGAGTGGTAGCACATAAGTGTTGTATTGAAAGGTCATATTTCCTCTGCCTGATGCCGGTATTCATTGTCAGCTTTGCCCAACAGGTATTACTTGCAAACAGGAATTTAGAGTAGGCCCATCTCCTACAGTATACTATTTTTTCACCGGAAGACTTTGTCACCAATTCGTATTGGCAAAGTAGGCCTTGAGCAAAGGGGCCAAATCGCCATCATGATGTCTTCGTACGGTATCAAAGAAATCCTGGGCGGTTACACACCGCCAGCGATACGTTGCCTGATAGTCTTGTAGGAACTCGAAAAAGTCTGCATCTCCCATCTGTTTGCGCAGTTCCCGGATGAAGCGTGCTGCCTGCCCATACATCGAAGGAATAAAGTAGTCGCTGCGTTCATAGCTGTATATGGTCGCATCAACCGGCCCGTAAGGATTGTAGATATCTACCCTTTTTTCCCACCACCATTGAGTATAATCGGGATAATAGTATTCAAAATACAGTAGCTCACTGTAAAACGCCAGCGCCTCGTCCAGCCATGGCTCAGTAATCTGATCGTTACCAACTGCGCCGTACCACCATTGGTGAGCTGTTTCGTGTGCGACCAGCGCAGTCAGTATCGAATTGGGCTCGCCTCTATAGGTTCTATAACAGTAATCCGTAATCGAGATCATCTCAGAGTATTCCATGCCTCCAAAGAAGCCATTCTCTGCAATGGTCAGGCTTTTGTAAGGATATGGACCATAGAGCTCGCTAAAGAGCTTGATGGCATTTTCTGCTATTTCCAGTGCTACCTTGCCAGCCTCGGCGTGATCGGGAAGGTAGTAGCTGGACAGCAGGATGTCACCATGCTCTCGTTCGGCAACCTGGTAATGAGGACTGGCAAGGAAGGCTATCCCCCGGGCTGCTTCCACGCGGAAATGCCATATACCATCTTCTTGATCGATCAGCCCGCCGCTGGCGATTATCACATCCTGTTCGGTGGTAATTGTTGTACTGACGTTGGTAAGTGGGTAAAAAGTCGGGTCGCCAACGGGATGGTAGCGCCAGGTGTACCATCCATCGCCCTCCATGTAGGGGACCAATGATGGGTACCATTCCCCCGCCTGGATGAGATACTCTGTCCAGCCGGTCGTGCCGGTGGGAGGCCAATCGGTTGATGCAACGGGTTGGAAGACTACACGGTAACTCATCTCGATATGGATCGGCTCGCCAGATTGTGCAGGGGCTGGCAGCGGCACACGCAGGATCGTCTCCTGGCCGAATAATGGAGGGGTGCCCTCCTGAACTACATCGCCAAGCACGACCTTTACAGTATCCAGCATAAAGGAACCGGGGGTATAGTTGATAGGAACATGAAACACCACTTCCGTCCATGAATCGGAAGATGTATTCTTAATATCAACGATTTGGTGGATACGCATCCAGCGCTCAGTGTAAAACAACTCTATGTCAAGAGATACTTCAGGAAGATCTGAGGGCGGAAGAATGCTTTGATGAGGCGCTGGGGTAATCTGGGCAGCGTCAGGAGTAGCAATAGACGCAGATGATGGTATATTTGCCACCTGCGTTTCATCCATAACAGGCTGAACAGGAGGAGAGTTAGAGGCAGGAAGATTGCATCCGCTTATGAGTAAAATAACCAAAAGTAGATATAAGATAGAGGGAATGCACGCTGTTCGGTTTGACATGAAGTAGCCTGTTGCCGAGAATTACACAATGATGAGTATAACATGCACGTTGACAAATAAGCTATGCGGATAGAGTTATCCTTATCAGAAGGCTCCCTCTTTGTATCATAATGGATGTGCAGCACTTTGATGTTTGACAACGCAGAAAGGTCGATAATGTATGAAAGGTGGAGGAACTTGGACACCTTGATCCTATAGGAATTTCCTTTTTTGGCCCGTTCCACATTCAAGTTCCCGAGCTGTGAAAAGTAGTTCACAGTCTACAGTTTACAGTTCACAGTAAAAACAGCAGCCATATTGGGTAACAGGTGCTCTTGATGG
>JAFGMS010000140.1 GCA_016927375.1 Anaerolineae bacterium | reverse complement strand
TTGGTTTTACCAGATGCGACCTTTTTATCAAAAACTCAACCCACAAATATCTCTATTTCTGTCACAACCCCATGAACCATCCCGGAATGAAGGGCGCAGGGGGATATTTAATATCCCCCTGCGTTTTCCACATCCACAGCGTTTTTAACAGCGTTGTTTTTTTGCTGTTTACCGATAGATGTCCGGTGCAAAAAAACATTTCGATCTCTTTTTGTAGACATCTCGTATTTCGCGATATAAATAAATCCGTAGTTATAGCTGTTTGTAAAATGCCTAACCGGTTGGGCAAGAAAGCTCTCTCAACTTCGAGTTTATTTGCGCCAAGCTGCCCTAGAAGATATCCGCCTCAAAAGTGTAATCGCGTAGAGTCTCCGAAGTCTTGGAAAGCTCGGAAGTCTGACCAAGCCAGCTTTTATCCGCTGCTTTCTGTAGGACCGCTCGATGTGATATGATTGCCTTCAATCTTCCGTAGAACTACACATGAGGCTAAGTGCAATGTTCGTCCGCAGGCGTGTCGAGTTGATCGGTGGTAGTATTTTGCTGCTGGTTGTGCTTGTGCCCGCTGTTCTGTTCTTTCCCCATCACTCAGATCGCAGCTATATTGCTTATCGCTATGCCCTCAATTTTGCAAGTGGCTCCGGCTTGCTTTACAACCCTGGCCAATCCCCGGCCCTGAGCGAAGCTGCCGCGCCCCTTTACACACTCTTACTGGGGATAGGTGCGCTGCTTGTCTCCGACTTGCCCGCTTTGAGCAATGCGCTGGGGGTGGTAGCGATTGTCCTGGGCGGACTGGCATTGTACGGTCTGGCTCGGCCTGCGGGCAAGATTACGGCTTTGCTCGCTGCTGGGATTTATATGCTATTTCCCCTTTTGTGGCTTTCCCTTGGTTTGGAGACAACAACCTGGATGGCGCTTAACCTGGGGGCACTCTGGCTGCACCAAAATCAGCGCGGCACCGGTGCGGCACTTTTGCTAGTGCCAGCGACGCTGATGAGACTTGAGACCGTTGTGCTGGTTGTGATCCTGATTGCCGATTCTCTGGCCGGAGGGCGCCCCTTTCAATTTGTTCCCACGAGCGTTTATGTGACCGGCATTGTATTAGGCGAGATGTGGGCATTGGCAGCCTATCAATCGGGCGGTTTTTTGCTTGGTTTACCATCGATGCTTCTGGCACCCGTCCTGCCTGATATCATCGGTGTGAATGTGTGGGCCGGACTGGCAGCATTAGGACGTATGTTTCTCTCACCGATCTGGTTGTGGCCTGCTCTGATGTGCGGCTTAGGAGCATTCTGCCTGGGAGAGCAGCGCTGGGCCATCTTGTTGATCGGCTGGGCGCTCTTGCATATGCTGAGCCTGGCCGTGCTCCAGGTTGGTGTATATACCTGGACGTTTGCGCCGCTTGTTCCTGCGTTGGCTGCATTGGGCGCGCTGGGTATGTGGCAGGGCCTCAGTCGCACCAGCCGGCTACCTTACCGATGGGCCCCAACAGAGACGGCGACCGAGTGTCGCTATATTCGTCAATATCGTTACCTACGGTCGTCTTACGGATGGATTGCAGCAGGATTGGCGATTGCGTTGTGTGTTATCCCTGTTCTCTTTCTCGATTTCAATCTCGCCACGGCACCACCCGATCGGTGTCCGGCGCGGGAAGCGCTGGCTCCTGCGCCTGCCGACGACCGTTATATCCAGACCGGGATCTGGCTGCGTGAAAACACGCCGGTCGATGCGCGTGTGGGGGCGACGCGTATTGGTGTGCTGGGATATCTCTCGCAGCGTTCCCTGATCGACTATCATGGTTCGCTTCAACCCAACGTTGCCGAGGCGCTGGCGCGCGGAGATAGTCAATGGTGGCTGGCGAGCATTGAGCCGGAATACGTTGTGCTCACCAGCGCCGAATTGGCCTCGCTGGGAGGATATGATTTCACCCGGGACGCCTGGTTTACCAGGAGCTATGCTGAGGTTGTACGCTTCGCTGGGCCGGAAGGAAATTCTGAGCCCCTGCTGGTTTTCCGGCGCATGTCTTCTCCTCCTGAGTTGTTGGAGATACTGATCAACTATGTAACCTACCCTAATGGATTGACGGTTAACGGCATCGCTGCTGACTTTCCGTTGTTTCCTCTCGAAGGCGGTCATGAGGGATTGATACGCTTGGAGTGGTTGGTTAATCAGACTATTGAGGAGCCACAGTTTGTGGTTATCCAGATTCAGGGGCGGGGCGAGGGTGCTGTGGCGGGGTTGTCCAGCCGCGAGATAGATTTCTCGACCTGGCCGCATCGCCGCCTGATTACTACCTATCATCCCATCGAGATAGCATCTGGGCTGCCGCCCGGTGTTTATGATATTCAAATAGGCATTGGCCCCGATGCCTACACGCTGACCCGTCAGACGGTGGGGCAGGCCAAGGTTCCTTTCCAGGGTGACGATCTCCTTGGAGGTATTTCTGGTGCCAGGACTGAGTTTGGTGATATTGCTTTGTTGGGATATCGATTGGCACGCACTGAAAATGGGCTTGAGCTTCTTCTTTTATGGGAGGCCGTCCATATTCCACAGGCCGACTATCGTGTTTTTGTTCATGTACGTGACCAGGATGGGGCTGTCATCACCCAGAATGAATTTGAGCCGCACAACGGCTCCTATCCCACGTCGATATGGTCGGTGGGCGAGCAGGTTCCTGACGTTTATCTTCTGGACATCAGCGACGTTCCCCCTGGAGATTACCAGGTTTACATAGGTCTGCTCGATCCTGATGATACCCGTATTCTTGCGCTGGATGGGCGGGATGCTCTGTTTGTCGGGCAGGTGAATGTGATGCCGTAGCAGCGATGGCGGCGTTCAGCGCCGCCAAGTACCGGTCCGGTTTGTCAAAAGTCATAACAACCCTAAAATAGCCGTTAGCATAACCGGGGTCGTATGAAGGCCTTTATCTGGTGAAGGGGTAAAGCTCATGCCGGAAATATGTGAGATGCCACATATGGCGACATCGTTCTGGAAGTGTCAGCGCCGGCGTCTGCGCGCCGGCTTGCGAGACACCTGGGTTCTGGTGCGCGAGTTCAACACATCACTGATATTGTTCCTGGTTACGTTGGTCTCGGGAGCCTGGAGCTTCCAGATACTCTGGAACCACTCGAAGCCGGAAACAATCGGCTACATCGAAGCCCTTTACGATGTACTGACCATGATCTTTTTTCAATCGGCAGTCGCGTTTCCTGGTGTGTGGTATCTTGATGCTTATTTCTTCAGCATGCCTGCTTTAGGGTTGGTTCTTATCGCCCTTGGCGCAGCTGATTTCGTTACTCTGATGTTTAATCGCAGTCTGCGACAGGCAAAATGGGAGGAAGCAGTGGCATCCACATTTAGCGATCATATTATCGTATGCGGCCTGGGCCGTGTAGGGCTGCGGGTAGTACGCGAGCTGGTGCGGCTGGACGAAGAGATGGTGGGCATCGAGATCAAATCCGTCTCTCCCAACTTCACTGAGATAAGCTCATACAATGTTCCTATCCTTACAGGGGATGCCCGGAGCGCCGAGATATTGGAAAAAGCCGGGGTTTTGCGAGCCAAAGCAATTATCATATGTACCAACGATGATCTGATGAATCTACAGATTGCAGCACGCATCCGGGAGCGGAACAAGGCTATTCGCCTTGTCATGAGAATGTTCGATGATGAATTTGCCCGCAGCTTGGCCGGTAGCTTTGATGTCAGTGCTGTGCTGAGCTCATCACTGCTGGCTGCACCTGCTTTTGCGGGCGCGGCAATTGGAGCCGACATCATCCAAACTTTCAAAGTAGAAGATCGGGTGCTTGTTATGGGACGGCTTCAGGTACAGCCAGGCTCAATGCTAGATGGGATTGCCGTGCAGACGGTTGAGATTGAGATGAACCTGTCGGTGATTCTTGTTCAATCCGGCGGTACAGTAGATGTTCATCCGGATCCGGATGCTACCTTGTGGGCTGGGGACGTGATCGCTTTGGTGGCTGATCTGCCAGCTCTCAAACAACTTGCCTCCCAGTGGAATCAAGCCGCCAGATAATTGGGCAACCTGGGTTGTGTTGACGTTTACACAGCAAACAGGTGCTCTGGGTATGAGAGCATATCGAGAGGGGCATAAGTTTGTCCCCAGTTTCGGGCGGTCTTCCCAACTAAAGCCTAAATTTCGCACCTTAAAAACCGAACAGACAAAGAGTTTGAGGGTTTCAAGAGGGGAAGCTCTCACACAAAGTAGCTTG